>DATFGS010000132.1:0-17519 GCA_035249225.1 Candidatus Methylomirabilota bacterium
CACGATCGCCTGCTCCGCGTGGCCCGCACCATCGCCGATCTCGCGGGCGCCGACGCGATCGCCGCCGAGCACGTCTCCGAGGCCGTGCAGTACCGCGGGCTCGACCGCGCGCGGTGATGGGCTTCGCCACCGCTCAGCCGCGCCGGGAGATCCTTCCCACCACCTCCAGCTTCACCGGGACGTCACCGATGCGCTCCGGCGCCGACACCCCGGCGGGCAGCGGCTCGCGCAGGTTCACCTTGAGCGCATAGTCCTCTCCCACCTTGGTGATCCCGACGCCGACCACGCCGGGCAGCGCGGTCAGCAGCGCCTTGGCGGATTCCTTCGCGGCTCGCGCCTGCTCGAGGCTGATGGGCATGCGGTCGCTTATGCGAGCTTCACCTTGAGGGCCTTGAGCACCGCGTCGATCGGATTGGCATACGTGAGCCCCTTGCCGTTGGACCCCCCGTGATCGCCGCCCGCAAAGAGCAGGGCGGCGGCCAGCCTCTGGTCGTCGACGATGAGCGAGCCGCTGTCTCCCGCGTCGCTGAACGACCTGGTCCCGGCGCCCTCGATCTCGACCTGGTCGTCGAAGGAGATCATGCCGATGTCATACTCGACCGCCACCCCATCGAGCTCGAACGCGGTGACCCGCCCGTGGCGCACCCCGGTCGTGCGCCCGACCTTGTGCACGACGTCCCCGATCTGCAGGCCGCTGCCGCGCTGGCCGGCCAGGGTGCCGATCCCTCTCAGCTTGTGCGCGTCGGCCTGGATCGATGCGTTCAGCTTCGCGATGGCGCAATCGACCAGGTTGGGCTTGGCCGGATCGAGGCGGACGAACCGGGTGAGTGTGGCCACGCGGTCCGCGGACGGGCTGCCGCCGTCCAGCGCCCCGGGCTGCACGATCGGCCGGCCCTTGGGATACCGATTCTCGTCCGCCAGGACGTGATTGTTCGAGAGGATGTAGAGTGCGCTCGATGACCCGGACCGGACGAAGCACCCGAGCGTGCCCGCCATGATGAACCCGCTCGCCAGGAACCCGGTGGACGATCCGATGAGGAGCGGGCGCTGCCGCGATTGGTACCACGGCTTGGCGCGGGCCCGGATGCGCCCCACGTAGCGCACGTCCACCTCTCCCCTGGCCCTGGCCGTGATCCGGTCCACCAGCTCGCTCCTCTGGAGCGCACGATCCTGCAGGCGGACCGCCAGCCGATAGTTCTTCTTCCCTCTCGCCGAGACTCCCAGGAAGTAGCTCGGAGCCTCGCTGGCCAGCGAGGCCGCGCGGACGACCGCGAGGTTGGCGGTCTTGCCCGCCGCGGCTCGGACCGCGAACGTCTTGTTCAGGTGGGCCGGGAGCGACTGCTTGAGCTCACGAACCGAATCGAGCCTCATGGGACCTCCTTTGTCCTTCCGCCTCCGGACGGGTCCCGGCGACGGGGTGCGGACTCACATGCATCGTACGCCACTAGGTCGGGATCCGTCTCGACGGCAAGGGCTTTCTATCTCACTCTGCACGCGGCGCCCACGACTTGCCAACGCGTGCAGATGTGAGAGGATGTGCGCGATTTTCGATCTTCGTTCCCGGAGGTCCCGATGAGCCACGCCGCCACCCCCCACCCCATGACCCTCGACCGCGAGCGCACCGCCCTGGTCGTGATCGACGTGCAGGAGCGCCTCTTCCCCGCCATGGACGCCGACCATCGCGAGGAGGTGATGCGGAACATCAAGGTCCTGACCGCGACGGCGCGCCGACTGAATCTGGGCATCCTGGTCACCGAGCAGTACCCGAAGGGGCTCGGCCATACCCTGCAGGAGCTGAGAGACGCCTTGCCGGCGGGGGTCCAGCCGGTGGAGAAGGTCGCGTTCTCCTGTCAGGCGGTGGATGCATTCCGCAGCCGGCTCACCGCCACCGGCGCCCGCCAGATCGTCCTGGCCGGCATCGAGGCCCACGTGTGCGTACTGATGTCGGCGCTCGACCTGCTGGCCGAGGGCTACGCGGTGCACATCGTGGCCGACGCGGTCACCTCGCGCACCCAGGCCAACTGGCGGCTGGCCATGGCGCAGCTCCGGCAGGCGGGCGCGGTGGTCACCACCACCGAGACCGTGCTCTTCCAGCTCCTGCGCCAGGCGGACACCGACGATTTCCGGGAGCTGGCGCGCCTGATTCGCTGATGCCCCGCTACTTCGACGTTCGCACCACGGTGCTCCTCGTGGTCGGCTACGGCATCCTCGCCGAGGAAGAGGATCGTCCGATCGCCTACGAGCTCAAGCGCGCGATCCACTCGCGCGGCGAGGGGGCGGACAACCGGACCGCGGTGGTGGTCACCGACATGTGGATGCTCAACCAGGAGATGGCCGAGATGTTTCCCGCGGTCGCGATCGGCGGGCCCGCGGTCAACGCGTTCACCGCCCAGATCTACGAGGACCTGCCGGTCGCCTTCACACGGGACCAGCGGGTCTTCATCCAGATGAACCAGGACCGAGGCAAGCGGGTCGCGCTGTGGGGCATGGACCAGCGCGGCACGCGGGAGGCGGCGGAGCTGTTCGCGAAGGACGGGCTGCTCGACCGCTTCCTCGAGCTGGTCTGGCCGCGCGGCGCCTAGCGGGTGACGGTCAGGCGACTGCCGGGCGGCAGGTTGCTATACGTGACCGAGCCGTTGGGCCCCGTGTAGCGGTACACCGAGCGCGGGATCACGCTGCGCCCGCCGGTCCACACCCCGCCGCCACCGCTGCCGTTCAGCACGCGCTGCACGTACTGCTGGGTCTCTGAGTACGGCGGGACGCCGCGGTAGCTGTCCACCGCGCCCTCTCCGGCGTTGTAGGCGGCGACCGCGAGCGCGGTGTTGCCCGGGTAGCGATCCAGCAGGTAACGCAGGTGGCGCACGCCGCCGTCGATGTTCTCGCGCGGATTGAACGAGTCCCGGACCCCGAGCATCACCGCGGTCTTGGGCATCAGCTGCATCAGGCCGCGGGCGCCGGTGCGGGACACCGCGGTGGGGTTGAAGGCCGACTCGGCCCGGATCACGGACTCGACGAGGGCCGCGTCCACCCCGTGGCGCGCCGAGATCTCACGGATCTCGGTGGCGTACTGGCTGCGGGAGGTCTCGGTCATGCGGAGCCAGCCGGTGGCCGTCCCCGATACGACGGGCAGACCGCGGTACCGCGGGTCCGCGGGGGCATTGGTCAGGTGCACGCCCCCCGCCCCGTCGACCATGCGATAGGTGTCGGCCTGGGCCCCCGAGACGGCCGTGAGCCCCGCCAGTACTGCCATGCACGCGAGTACACCTCGGTTGAGCACGCCTCATATCCACGGGGCGTGCCATGGGGGCCCCTGAAACGGGAGAGACCGCCCGGGCTGGGCGGCCTCTCCGTGTTTATTTTAAGCTACTTACGGACTAGTTTCGGGCCTGGAGCATCGACTCCCGGACCCGGTTGTCCCTGGGTATCGGGTCCTCGAGGGCCAGATTCAGCACCTGGTCGACCGTATCCACCAGGTGGAAGGTCATGCCCTCGCGCACCTGGCTCGGCACGTCCTCGATCAGGCTTTTCTCGTTCCTTTTCGGCAAGATAACAGTCTTGATCCCGGCCCGCCGGGCGCCCAGGACCTTCTCCTTGATGCCCCCCACCGGCAGCACGCGGCCGGATAACGTCACTTCGCCGGTCATCGACAGATCTGATCTCACGGGCCGCTGAGTCATCAGGGAAACCAGTGCCGTCACCAGCGTGACACCGGCGGACGGCCCGTCCTTAGGAATAGCGCCCGCCGGCACGTGCACGTGCAGATCGGAGGTCTCCCAGTAGTCGGAGCGGATCCCGAGCTCGGACACGTGCGACCGCACCCACGAGAGCGCGGCCTGGGCGGACTCCTTCATCACGTCGCCCAGCTGGCCGGTCAGGGTGAGCGTCTTGCTGCCCTTCATCCTGGTGGCCTCGATGAACAGGATCTCTCCACCGGTGGGCGTCCAGGACATGCCGATCGCCACGCCGGGGATGCTGGTCCGCTCCTCGAGCTCCTCGTGCATGTACTTGGGTACGCCGAGCAGCTCGCCCACGAGCGCCTCCGTCACCTCCACGCGCTCGGTCTGGCCCTCGACCCGGCGCTTGGCGACCTTGCGGGTGACCGCCGCGATCGCCCGCTCCAGGTTCCGCAGCCCCGCCTCGCGCGTGTAGCCGCGCACCAGCAGGCGCACCGCCGCGTCGGTCCACTGCAGGTGCTCGCCTTCGACCATGCCGTGGTCGGCCACCTGCTTGGGCACGAGGTGGCTCCGCGCGATGCGCACCTTTTCCTCCTCGGTGTAGCCGGCGATCTCGATGATCTCCATCCGGTCACGCAGCGGGGCCGGCACCGTGTCCAGGACGTTCGCGGTCGTGATGAACAGGACCTTGGAGAGGTCGAACGCCACGTCGATGTAGTGATCCCGGAACGCCACGTTCTGCTCGGGGTCGAGCACCTCGAGCAGCGCCGAGGCCGGATCGCCGCGGAAGTCCATGCCGAGCTTGTCCACCTCGTCCAGCATGAGCACCGCGTTCTTCGACTCGGCCCGGCGCAGCCCCTGGATGATCTGGCCCGGCAGCGCGCCGATGTAGGTCCGCCGGTGACCGCGGATCTCCGCCTCGTCCCGCATGCCGCCCAGCGAGATGCGGTGGAACTTCCGGCCGAGCGCCCGCGCGATCGACCGGCCCAGCGAGGTCTTGCCAACGCCCGGAGGGCCGACGAAGCACAGAATCGGATCCTTCCCGGCCGGGCGCATGCTCTTCACCGCGAGGTACTCGAGGATGCGCTCCTTCACCTTCTCGAGGCCGGAGTGATCGTCGTCGAGCACGCGCCGCGCCTCGTTGATGTCGAGGTTGTCGGTCGTCTGCTTGCTCCACGGCAGCGCTACCAGCCAGTCGAGATAGGTCCGCGCGACGGTGTACTCGGCGGCGGCCGGCGGCATCTTGCTCAGGCGGTCCAGCTCCCGCACCGCCTCCTTGTGGGCCTCCTCGGTCATCCCGGCCGCCTCGATCTTCGCCCGCAGCTCGTCCAGCTCCTGGGCGCGATCGTCGGTCTGTCCGAGCTCCTTCTGGATCGCCTTCATCTGCTCGCGCAGGTAGTACTCGCGCTGGCTCTTGCCGACCTCCGACTCGACCTGCGACTGGATCTTCGAGCCGAGGGCCAGAACCTCGGCCTCCTTGGTCAGCACCGACACGAGGCGGGCGAGCCGCGCCTTGACATCCGCCGTCTCCAGCAGCTCCTGCTTCACCTGGGCGGTGAGCACGGGCAGCGTGGAGGCGATGAGGTCGCCGAGCTGGTCGGGCTGGGTCACGTTCTGCACGACCGTCGCCAGCTCGTCGGGCAGCATCGGCGACAGCTCCACCACCTGGCGGAAGAGGGTGGCCGCGTTGCGGGCGAGCGCCTCCGTCTCGAGATCCCCGGCGGACGGCGCGAGCTCCGGCACCTGGGCGATGCGGGCGGAGAGATACGGACGGACCTGCATCATCTCCGTGATGCGGATGCGATGGAGCCCCTGCACGACCAGGCGCACGGTGCCGTCCGGCTGCTTCAACACCTTGTGCACGGTGGCGAGGGTGCCGATCCGGTGCAGGTCGGCCTCCTGGGGATCCTCGGTCCCCGGATCCCGCTGGGTGAAGACCCCGATCAGGCGGCCTCCCCGAACCACATCCTCCAGCAACCGCACCGACGACTCGCGGCCGGCCCCCAGCGGCAGGGCCGACTGCGGAAAGAGCACGGTGTCGCGCAGGGGCAGGATCGGCACCTGCTCCGGAACCGGCGCGCTCGGGCTCAGCGAGCCTGCACTGGCCAGGGACATCTTCTCGTCCGCCATGGTGATGGCCTCCCTTCCCTCAAAAAAGATCAACGGGCGAAAGCTGGCTGGACGCCGCCCGGACGAGCGCTTCGCTCTTGCCGCGTCGCGCCTCGTCCCGCGTATCCGTCATGTCGCTTCGCACGTGATTGGTCAACTCCTCGATCCGCGCCTGCATGTCGAGCATGCGGCGCCTCATCTTTAGGATGATCTCGATCCCCGCGAGATTCACCCCGAGATCCCGGGCCAGCCGGGTGACGCGGGCGATCTCCTCGACGTCCTCCGGCGAGTACATCCGGGTCTTCCCCTCCGACCGGCTCGGACGGATCAATCCCTTCTTCTCGTACATGCGGAGGGTCTGGGGATGGATCTTCACCATCTCCGCCACGACGCCGATCATGTACAGCGGACGGCTCCGGTCGGTCATTCGCGGGCGCTCCCGGGCGCGGCGAGGTCGGGAGACGCGGGCAGGAGCCGCCCGAGCTCGCGAAAGACCTCCTGCGTCCGCGTGTCGAGGCCGCGGGGGATCTCCACCCGCGCGGTCACGTAGAGGTCTCCGCGCCCCTCCCCGGTGAGCCGCCGGACGCCCTTGCCGCGCAGCCGGAAGGTCTGGCCGCCCTGGGTGCCCGGCGGAATCGCCAGATCCACCGATCCGTCGACACCCTTCACCTTGACGCGGGCGCCCAGGACCGCCTCGACCAGAGAGAGCGGGACCTCGCAGTAGAGATTGTCGCCCTTCCGCGTGTAGCGCGGATCCTCGTGCACCCGTGCGATCACGAGCAGGTCGCCGCGCGGGCCGGCGAACGGGCCCGAGTGGCCTTCCCCGGCGATCCGGATCTGGCTCCCAGTGTCCATCCCCGGCGGCAGCAGCGCGTGAACGACCGCGCGAGCCGAGGTGATCCCGCGACCGCGACAGGCCGGACAGGCGACCGCCACGCGCGAGCCGAGCCCGTCGCAGGCGGGACACGGCTCACCATCCCGCGACCGCTCACTCCAGACCGTTCCGAGCCCCCCGCAATGCGAGCACGTGGTCGGCTGGACGCCGGGGGCCGCACCGGTGGCGCGGCAGGCCTCGCAGGGCGACAGCCGATCGACCGGCACGTCCGCCTCGACCCCCGCGATCGCCTGCGCGAACGACAGCTCGACCGTGACGTGGGCATCGCCGCCGCGACGCCCGGCGCGCGTCCCGCCCGATTCCTCGGAACCGGACTGCCCGGCGGGCCGGTCGCCCTGCCGGTCGTACAGCGAGCGCGCGGTGGGGTCGCTCAGGATGCGGTAGGCCTCCGCGATCTCCTCGAACAGCGCGCGCGCGTCGCGCTCCCAGAAATTGACGTCGGGGGAATAGCGCCGCGCGAGGCGCTGGTACGCGCGGCGGATCTGCACCGTCGTGGCCCCCGCGCTCACCTCGAGCACCGCGTAGTAGTCACGCATGGTCATCCGCGGGGCCCCGCGCTGCTCCGCGGGCCCCGCGCTCCTCCGTTACTTCTTCTCGCCCAGATCCTCGAAATCGGCGTCCACCACGTCCCCCTTCGGTGGCGCGGCGCCGCCCGCGGGTCCCGGCTCCGGCGCCCCGCCGGCTCCCGGCTGGGCCTTGGCCTGCGCCTCGCGGTACATCGCCTCCGACAGCTTGTGCGAGGCCTGGACGGTCGCCTCCTGCGCCTTCTTGATCCGGTCCAGATCCTCGGTCTTGAGCGCCTCGCGCAGCTCCCCGAGCGCCGCCTCGGCCGCCTGCTTGTCGGCGGCCTCGACCTTGTCGCCCTGCTCCCGCAGCAGCTTCTCGGTCGAGTACACCACCGAGTCGGCGAGGTTCCGGATCTCGATGCCCTCGCGCTGGCGGGCGTCGTCGGCCGCGTGCGCCTCGGCCTCCTTCTTCATCCGGTCGATCTCGTCCTTGCTGAGACCCGACGACGCGGTGATCGTGATGTTCTGCTGCTTGCTCGTCGCCTTGTCGCGCGCCGAGACGTTGAGGATGCCGTTCGCGTCGATGTCGAACGTCACCTCGATCTGCGGCACGCCCCGCGGCGCGGGCGGCAGCCCGTCCAGGTGGAACCGGCCCAGCGTGCGGTTGTCGCGCGCCATCGGCCGCTCGCCCTGGAGCACGTGCACCTCCACCGACGGCTGGCTGTCCGCCGCGGTCGTGAAGGTCTCGGTCTTCTTCGTCGGGATCGTGGTGTTGGCGTCGATCAGCTTGGTCAGCACCCCGCCCAGGGTCTCGATGCCGAGGGACAGGGGCGTCACGTCCAGCAGCAGCAGGTCCTTGACCTCTCCGGTCAGCACCGCCGCCTGCACCGCCGCGCCCAGGGCCACGACCTCGTCGGGGTTCACCGTCTTGTTCGGCTCCTTGCCGAACAGGCGCTTGACCTCCTCCTGGACCTTGGGCATCCGGGTCTGGCCGCCGACCAGGATGATCTCGTCGATGTCGTCGGGATTGACGCCCGCCTGCCGCATCGCTTCCCGGCAGGGCGTGAGGCTCCGCTCGATCAGGTCGGCCACCAGGGTCTCGAGCTTGGCCCGCGTGAGGGTCAGCACGAGGTGCTTGGGGCCGCTCGCGTCCGCGGTGATGAACGGCAGGTTGATCTCGGTCTGCACCGTGGTGGACAGCTCGCACTTGGCCTTCTCGGACGCTTCCTTGAGCCGCTGGAGCGCCATGCGGTCCTTGCGCAGGTCGATGCCGTTCTCCCGCTTGAACTCCTCCGCGATCCAGTCCATCACGCGCTGGTCGAAGTCGTCGCCGCCCAGATGCGTGTCGCCGTTGGTGGCCTTGACCTCGACCACCCCCTCGCCGATCTCCAGCACGGAGATGTCGAAGGTGCCGCCGCCCAGGTCGTAGACCGCCACCGTCTCGTCCTTCTTCTTGTCGAGACCGTAGGCGAGGGCCGCCGCGGTGGGCTCGTTGACGATGCGGAGCACCTCGAGCCCGGCGATCGCCCCCGCGTCCTTCGTGGCCTGCCGCTGGCTGTCGTTGAAGTAGGCGGGGACCGTGATGACCGCCTGGATGACCTTCTCTCCCAGGTAGGCCTCGGCCGCTTCCTTGAGCTTGCGCAGCACGAGGGCGGAGATCTCCGGCGGCGAGTACATCTTGCCGCGGCTCTCGACGCGCACGTCCCCGTTGTCGGCCTTCAGCACCTTGTACGGAATGAGCTTGGCCTCACCGAGCACCTCGTCGTAGCGCCGCCCCATGAAGCGCTTGATGGAGAAGATGGTGTTCTCCGGGTTGGTGATGGCCTGACGCTTCGCCACCTGCCCGACGAGGGTGTCGCCCTCCTTCGTGAATGCCACCACCGACGGAGTCAGGCGGCTTCCTTCCTGATTGGCGATGACGGCGGGATCCCCGCCCTCCACCACCGCCACTACCGAGTTCGTGGTTCCGAGGTCAATGCCGATCACCTTCGCCATGTCGTGTTCTCTCCTGTCTGAGTGTCTTGGGCTCCGCCGGACTCCGCGGAGTTAGACCGCGTCGATCTTGATCTCCTTGGGCTTGACGCCCTCGGTCTTCGGAAGCTTCACGGTCAGCACGCCGTCGCGGTAGGTCGCCTTGACCTGACCGGTCTCGACGGGAATCGGAAGCGAGAGCGCCCGCTCGAACTTCCCGAACCAGCGCTCCTGGCGGTAGTGCGCCGCCTCGCGCGCCTCGGCGCTCCACTGGCGCTCGCCCTGGATGGTGAGGAGGTCGCCGGTGATGGAGAGCCGGATGTCCTTCTCGTTGAGTCCGGGCAGCTCCACCGCGAGCACGATCTCGTTCTTGGTCTCGTACATGTCCACCGGAGGAGCCCACGCGCGCTCCATCATTGCCGACGGGGACGGCTGGCCGAGAACGTTGTCGAAGAGCCGGTTCATCTGCGTCTGGATGTCCGTCAGGTCGCGCGAGGAGTCCAGAGCCTGCGGAAACGAGCGGAAGCGAATGAGCGCCATGATGCTCCTCCTGTCTGCGGGGCTCTCGGCCCCGTCTGTGATCTAAGCGTATCTGACTTATATAGTCTGAGTTAAGCTCTGTCAATAGAGAGATGATTTTTTATATTTAGCCAATTAAATTGACCATTTGCTAGATCTGATGGAAAGGGCGAGAGGGGCGCCGAGGTCCGCGATCGAGAGCCGGGCCGCCCTGGCCTGGAGTCTTCGGGCCGGCACGGGGAGCTTGGGGGGCTACGCCCCAGCCTGCAGCCCCGCCGCGCCGGTTGTGTATAATGCCGGTGCGACTCGACGATCGTCCCATGGCTGACGCCGCCGGCACTCGCTTCGTCTCCCTCCTCTCCCTCATGGCTCGCCTCAGGGCCGAAGGTGGCTGCCCGTGGGATCGGGAGCAGACCCGCGCCTCCCTCCGCCCGTATGTGATCGAGGAAGCCTACGAGGTCGTGCAGGCCATCGACGAGGGCTCGCGAGATCATCTCGTCGAGGAGCTCGGGGACCTGCTGTTCCAGGTCGTCTTCCACAGCCAGCTCGGAGCCGAGGCCGGCGAGTTCACGATGGACGACGTCGTCGCGCAGGTCTGCGACAAGATGACCCGGCGGCATCCCCATGTATTCGGAGACCGTGTGGTCGCCGATTCCCGGGAAGCGCTCGCCCAGTGGGAGCAGATCAAGCGGGAGGAAGCTGGCTCCTCGGGCTCCGCCCTCGATGGGGTCCCGGCCTCGCTTCCCGCCCTGCTCCGGGCCCAGCGCCTGCAGAGCAAGGCGGCCCGGGTCGGCTTCGACTGGACCGGCTGGCCGGACGCGTGGAGCAAGGTGGGGGAGGAAGTGGCCGAGGTCCAGGAGGCGCTGGCCGGCGGGAATGACGCGCGCGTCGCGGACGAGCTCGGCGACCTGCTGTTTTCGATCGTCAACGTGGCACGGCTGCGGGGCATGGATGCCGAGGACTGCCTGCGCCGGGCCTCCGAGAAGTTCACGCGACGCTTCGGGAAGGTGGAGACCGAGATGAAGGCGGCCGGCCGGACGGTTACTGGGGCATCCGCGGCAGACCTGGATCAAGCCTGGGAAGCGGTCAAGGCGCAAGAGCGCCCCGGCCGGCCCGAACCGGGGATGCGGTCATGAAGTGCAAGATCGGCAAGACGACCGTTATCGTAGAGCGAGGCGACATCACGGAGGCGGAGGTCGACGCGGTGGTGAACGCCGCCAACGCCGAGCTGTGGATGGGGGCCGGCGTCGCCGGAGCCCTCAAGCGCAAGGGTGGGGTCGTCATCGAGGAGGACGCCATCCGGCAGGGTCCCGTGGAGATCGGGGAGGCGGTGCTGACGGTGGCCGGCGACCTGGCCGCGACCCACGTCATCCACGCGGTCACCATGGGAAAGGACCTCAAGACCGACCCTGAGAACATCACTGCCGCAACCCGCGCGACCCTGGCCATCGCGGAGAAGCACAAGCTGTCGTCCCTGGCGTTCCCCGCCCTGGGGAGCGGGGTCGGCGGCGTCCCGGCGGCCCAATCCGCGGACGCCATGCTGACCACCGTGGTCGAGCACGTCAAGCGTGGGACCTCGAGCCTGGAGAAGGTCCTCTTCGTGCTCTACGAGGACCAGGCCCAGAAGGCCTTCAGCGAGGTCCTGAAGCGCCTCGGGGGCGTTCGCTAGCCCTCATTTCCCGCAGGGGAGCTACACCCCGGGGGGATCCCCCTCCGGAAGCCCGCCCAACCGCTCGGCGAGGCCGTCAGCCAATAGGGGGTTGCTAAAACCACCCTGGGCTAGAATGGCTTGTCGCCACTGATGCCCTTCGCCGCCCCGCGCGGCTCCGGCATCCATGGCGTCCGCAGGGGAAGACCCGGGCAATCCTGGAATGCGGGTTGCATGCGCCTTGAGGGGCCCGGGGCATACACTCAGGTCCATAGGGAGGTTCGAGCGAACCAATGGCGGCGACGATGCACGACCTGCTGACCCTGATGATCGAGCGTGGAGCCTCCGACCTCCATGTGACGACGGGCACGCACCCGCAGATCCGGCTCAACGGCAAGCTCACGCCGATCAGCCAGTTCGAGCCGCTGAGCCCGACCGATACCCAGCGCCTTGCCTACAGCGTGCTCAACGAGGGCCAGAAGCAGAAGTTCGAGGAGGAGAACGAGCTCGACCTGTCCTTCGGCATCCACGGGCTCGCCCGCTTCCGGTGCAACGTCTACCGGCAGCGGGGCGCGGTCGCCTGCGCCATTCGCGTCATCCCCGTCAAGATCCGGAGCTTCGACGAGCTGGGCCTGCCCGGAATCGTGGAGCAGATGGCCGACCGGCCCAAGGGCTTGATCCTGGTCACCGGGCCCACCGGCTCCGGCAAGTCGACCACGTTGGCCGCCATGGTGGACAAGGTCAACTCCGAGCGCTCGGAGCACATCGTCACCATCGAGGACCCGATCGAGTTCGTGCACCAGCACAAGAAGTGCATGGTGAACCAGCGCGAGGTCTTCTCGGACACCCACTCGTTCAAGAACGCGCTCAAGTCGATCCTGCGCCAGGACCCCGACGTGGTGCTCGTCGGTGAGATGCGCGACCTCGAGACCATCTCGGCGGCCCTGACCATCGCGGAGACCGGTCACCTGACGCTCGGCACGCTGCACACCAACTCCTGCGCGCAGACCATCAACCGGATCATCGACGTGTTCCCCACCAGCCAGCAGGCGCAGGTCCGCGCCCAGCTCTCGCTGGTGCTCGAGGGCGTGCTCTCCCAGCAGCTGATCCCGACCGCGGACGGCCGGGGCCGGGCCATGTCGCTGGAGATCATGGTGGCGACCCCCGCGATCCGCAACCTCATCCGCGAGGAGAAGATCCACCAGATCTACTCCGCCATGCAGGCGGGGCAGAAGTTCGGCATGCAGACCATGAACCAGTCGCTCGCCGAGCTGGTGCAGAAGCGCCGCATCAGCCGGGAAGAGGCCCTGAACCGCAGCACCCTGCCCGAAGAGCTGGCCGGACTGCTCGGCACCGCACCCGCCGCTGTGGCGGGGGCGCCCGCCGCGGTCGCGGGCGGCTCTCCATTCGGCAGACGGTAGACCAGGGAGGCTCACACGATGGCTGTCTTCGTCTATCAGGGTCGCACCGCCAGTGGGAACCAGAACGGGGAGATCGAAGCCCCCGACCGCTCGGCGGCGGTCGGAGAGCTTCGACGCCGCTCGATTCTCGTCACCAAGATCTCGGAGAAGACCGCGCCGAAGATGTCCTTCAAGTTCGGCGGCAAGGTCAAGGACAAGGAGATGGCGATCTTCACCCGCCAGTTCTCCACCATGATCGACGCCGGCCTTCCGCTCGTGCAGTGCCTGAACATCCTCGCCGAGCAGAGCGAGTCCAAGACGCTCCGGAGCGTCACCGGCCAGGTCGCGCGCAACGTGGAGGCGGGCTCCACGCTCGCCGACGCCCTGCGGCGCCACCCGCGAACCTTCGATGACCTCTTCACCAACCTCGTCGAGGTCGGCGAGGCAGGCGGTATCCTCGACGTCGTCCTCCAGCGCCTCGCCGCCTACATCGAGAAGGCGGCGGCCCTCAAGCGCAAGGTCAAGGCCGCGATGGTCTATCCGGCCGCGATCATCGGCGTCGCGCTCATGGTCGTCATCTTCATGCTGACCTTCGTGATCCCGACCTTCGCCCAGATGTTCAAGGACCTCGGCGCGGACCTGCCGCTGCCCACGATGGTGGTGCTCTGGCTGTCCAACTTCGTGCGCGCCTACATCCTCCTGATCATCGCGGGGATGATCGGCGCGGTCATGGCCCTGCGCTCCTACTATCGGACCGAAGGCGGGCGCGCCACCATCGACGCGCTCATGCTCAAGCTGCCCGTGTTCGGCACGCTCGTGCGCAAGGTCGCGGTGGCCCGCTTCACCCGGACGCTGGGCACGCTCGTGCAGTCCGGCGTGCCGATCCTCGACGGGCTCCGGATCACCGCCCGGACCGCGGGGAACAAGGTGGTCGAGAAGGCGGTGCTGCAGTGCCGCGCCGCGGTCACCGAGGGTAAGACGCTGGCCGATCCGCTGCGCACCTCCGGCGTGTTCCCGCCGATGGTGACCCAGATGATCTCGGTCGGCGAGCAGACCGGCGCGCTGGACGCGATGCTGAGCAAGATCGCCGACTTCTACGACGACGAGGTGGACACCGCGGTCAGCACCCTCACCTCGTTGCTGGAGCCGATCATGATCGTGTTCCTCGGCGTGGTGGTCGGCGGCCTCGTCGTGGCCATGTACCTGCCGATCTTCAAACTGGTCACGCTGGTCAAGTAGCTCGAGAGCTGCTGGTTGCCCAAGTCGCCCGCGCTCCGTCCGTCCCTGTGGGGGCTGAACCGAGCGCGACTGCTCACGGCCGCCATCGTGCTGGCGGTCGGAGCGCTGCTCCGGTTCACGGAGGCGTTCCCGTACGCCTTCGGCACGTTCGTGATGGCGGTGCTCGGGGGCGCCGCCGCCTGCCTGGTGCTGCCGCTGGGCGAGCAGCGGGGCGTGTCGCTGGAGCGGATCGCGTGGTTCCAGTTCGGACTCGACGCGGCCCTCATCACCGGCATCATCACCGCGACCGGCGGGCCCCGGTCGGTCTTCATCCCGCTCTACGTGCTCCTCGTGGTGGCCTCCTGCTTCGTGCTCTCCGGGCGGGGCGGCCTCGTCGTCGCGGGAATCTGCAGCCTGCTCTACGTGCTCCCGGTCCTCGGCCGCACGATCGTGCCGATGCTGAAGGTGGGCGCCCCCTCCGAGAACACCGCGCTCGAGATCCTGACCGTCTTCATGAACGCGGGGGTGCTGCTCGCGGTCGCGGTGGTCACCGGAGCCCTCGCGGAGCGCTATCACGAGCTGCAGGAGCACATGGAGGACCAGCGCAAGCATCTCTCCGACCTGCAGGCCTTCCGCGACCTGATCTTCGAGTCGGTGGGCTCGGGGCTGGTCGGGGTGGATCCGAGCGGCCGGGTCACCGCCTTCAACCGGGCCGCCGAGTCGATCACGGGGGTGCGCGCGTCGGATGCGGTCGACCAGGGCTGGGAGACGATCTTCGGGGAGGGGGTCGACCTGGACGAGGTCCGGCGGGCCGTCTCGGAGGGCAGCGAGCCGGCGCCGCGCTACGAGTTCCGCCTGCGGCGGCGCGACGGCCAGGAGGTGCCGGTCGGCATCTCGTTCTGGTCGCTCCGCTCCGGCACCGGCGACGTGGCCGGGCTCATCGGCGTCTGCCAGGATCTCTCCAGCATCAAGCAGATGGAGCAGCGCATGCGCCAGGCGGACCGGCTCGCCGCGGTCGGCCGGCTCTCCGCCAACATGGCGCACGAGATCCGGAATCCCCTCGCTTCGATCTCGGGAGCGGTCGAGGCGCTCGCCCGAGACCTGCCGCCCGACCATACCCGCGGCCAGCTCGTGGAGATCGTGCTGCGGGAGTCCGCGCGGCTGAACCAGATCGTGGGGGACTTCCTCGAGTACGCGCGCCCGGCCCCGATGGCCGCGATCGAGATCAACATGGCGGAGATTTTCGACGAGGTGCTGCTCCTGATCGAGCATCGCACCCTGCCCGCCAACCTGAAGGTGTCGCGGGAGTACGGCGAGTCGTTGCCGACCCGGGCCGATCCGCAGCGGCTGCGGCAGGCGGTGTGGAACCTCTGCCTCAACGCGGTCCAGGCGATGCCCGACGGCGGCGAGCTCCGCGTCGGAGCGCAGTCGCTCCGCGAGCGCGGCGGTCGCCTCCAGATCTCCGTCACCGACACCGGCCAGGGCATCGCGGAGACCGACCTGCCGCACATATTCGAGCCGTTCTTCTCGACGAAGCCCGAGGGCAGCGGCATCGGGCTGGCTCTCGTCTATCGGGTCGTGGAGGAGCACGGCGGCTCGATCGAGGTGCGGAGCCGCGTGGGCGAGGGCACCACCTTCGTCCTCACGCTTCCCGCTCCGGATGGAGTCGCCCGCAGATGAAGCCGAACCGCATCCTGACGCGGCGGGCCGGAAACCGGCGCCGCGAGACGAGGCAGATATGAGCGAACCACGGGTTCTGGTAGTGGACGACGAGAAGAGCATGCGCGACCTGCTGGCCATCACGCTGCAGAAGGCGGGCTACGACGTGACCCTGGCCGAGGGCGGGGCCGCCGCGGTCGAGGCGATCCGCCGGGAGCCGTTCGACGCGATCATCACCGATCTGCGCATGCCGAAGGTGGACGGGCTCCAGGTGCTCCGCTGCGCGAAAGATCTCTCCGCGGACACCGCGGTCATCATGGTGACCGCGATGGCCTCGACCGAGACCGCGGTGGAGGCGATGAAGCTCGGCGCCTACGACTACATCACCAAGCCGTTCAAGCTCGACGAAGTCAACCTCATCATCAAGAACGCGCTCGAGCGCAAGCAGCTGCGCGCCGAGAACCAGTACCTCCGGAAGCAGCTGGAGACCCAGCACCGGTTCGAGAACATCATCGGCAAGAGCGGCCGGATGGTCGAGATGTTCGACACCATCCGCAAGATCGCGGACAGCCCGTCCACCGTCATGATCACGGGCGAGAGCGGAACCGGCAAGGAGCTGGTCGCCCGCGCGATCCACTTCAACAGCCATCGGCGCGACAAGCCGTTCGTCTCCGTCAACTGCGGGGCGATCCCCGAGGGCCTGATGGAGTCCGAGCTCTTCGGGCACGTGAAGGGGGCCTTCACCGGCGCGGTCGCGAACAAGATCGGCCTCTTCACCGCCGCGGAGGGGGGCACCCTGTTCCTCGACGAGATCACCGAGATCCCCGCACTGCTCCAGGTCAAGCTGCTGCGCGCGATCCAGGTCCGCGAGATCCGGCGGGTCGGTGACACGCGCGACGTGAAGACCGACGTGCGACTCATCGCCGCCTCCAATCGCGACCTGGAGACCGCGGTGCGGGACGGGGTGATGCGGGAGGACCTGTTCTACCGCCTGAACGTGCTCCCGATCCATCTCCCGCCGCTACGCGAGCGGCGCGAGGACATTCCCCTGCTCATCGCCCACTTCCTCCAGAAGTTCAGCAAGGACCTCGGCAAGGACGTGCGCGGCGTCGCCCCCGACGCGCTGTCGGTGCTGGAGCGGTATCACTGGCCCGGCAATATCCGCGAGCTGGAGAACGTGCTCGAGCGCGCGGTCGTGCTCGGCGCGGGCGACATGCTGAGCGCGGAGTCCCTTCCCGAGTCGGTGCGCCGGGAGCGGCCCAGCCGGGGACCCGAGCTGGTGGACATCCCGGACGAGGGCCTCGACCTCGAGACCACCCTGGACGACCTGGAGCGCCGCTACCTGCAGCGTGCCCTCGACCGGACCGGCGGCGTGCAGACCAAGGCCGCGGAGCTCCTGCGGATGACCTTCCGCCAGTTCCGCTACAAGCTGCAGAAGCACAGCCTCGCAAAGCGTGGCGCGCCCGGCGACGAATGACGTTCCTCGTCGAGGCAGTTACGCCTGTCGTCAGATCGCCGTCCGGCTGACAGGCTCGATGACAGAGGGCTCGGACCCGCAGGTCCGGGAGATTTGTAGTTTTATATCAAGCAGTTAGGAGCCTGAGTCCTCTCGCGTTGTCGCCGGCGATACCGTCAGCGCCCTGACGGCCCCCCATCCCCGAGTGGTGGCACCGAAGATGCAATTCCCCTCAGCCAGAAGCAATTCAACTTTCCATACTGAAGAGTCCTCAGGAGGAATCGGAATGAACAGGTTCTGGAATCGGAAGCGGAAGATGCTGGGCAACCAGCGCGGCTTCACGCTCATCGAGTTGATGATCGTCGTCGCCATCATCGGTATCCTCGCTGCCATCGCCATCCCGCTCTACGCCAACGTCCAGGCGCGCGCGCGGCTGGCCAAGGCCCAGGCTGATGCCCGGGCCC
>DATFGS010000133.1:0-6040 GCA_035249225.1 Candidatus Methylomirabilota bacterium
GGCGGGGGTGCCGATCGTCGCGCTCGACCTGCCCTCCGGTCTCGACGCCGATCGCGGCGCGCTGCCGGGGCCGACCGTGCAAGCCTGGCGTACCGTCACCTTCGCCGGGCTCAAGCGGGGCCTGCTGCTCGCGCCGGCGGCCGCCCAGGCCGGCGCGGTCGAGATCGCCGACATCGGCGTGCCGGCCGAGGAGGCGCGCCGGGGGATCAGCACCTGGCGGCTCGAGGCCGCCGACGTGCGCCCGTACTTTCCGCCGCGCGACCCGGACGCGCACAAGGGCCGCTTCGGCCATCTGCTGGTCGTCGCCGGCTCGCTCGGCAAGACCGGCGCCGCCGTGCTCGCCGGGCGCGCCGCGCTGCGAAGCGGCGTGGGCCTCTGCACGATCGTGGTACCCGCGTCCCAGCAGCCCGTCGTCGCGGCGCAGGCGCCCGAGTACATGACCGAGGCGCTGCCCGAGACGGCGGCGCACGGCCTCTCGCTGAAGGCGCGCGACCGCATCCTGGAGCTGGCCCAGCGGATGGACGCGGTGGCGCTCGGTCCCGGGCTCTCGCTCGATCCCGAGTCGCAGGAGCTGGCGCGGGCGCTGATCCGAGATGCGACGCGACCGATGGCGGTGGACGCGGACGCGCTCAGCGCCCTCGCCGGGCACCTCGACCTGCTGCGCCGCGCCGCGGGCCCGCGCGCGCTCACGCCGCATCCCGGTGAGATGGCGCGCATGCTGGGCACCACCATCGAGGCGGTCCAGGCCGATCGCATCGAGATGACCCGCGCGTTCGCGCGCGAGCACGGGGTGGCGGTGGCGCTGAAGGGCGCCCACACCGTGATCGCCGGGCCGGACGGCCACGTGGCGATCAATCCGACCGGCAATCCCGGCATGGCCAAGGGCGGCTCGGGCGACGTGCTCACCGGCATCGTCGGCGCGTTGCTCGCCCGGGAGATCGAGGCCGCGGCCGCGCTGCGCGCGGGCTGCTACGTGCACGGCCTCGCCGCCGACGTGGCGGTGCGCGACCGCGGCGAGTACGGGATGCTGGCGAGCGACATCATCGAGAGCCTGCCCGCGGCCCTCCGCGTGCTGGCGCAGGGGGCCGCGTGAGCCCGGTGCGCGCGCTGATCTCGCGCAGCCCCGAGGAGACGCAGGCCATCGGCGAGGCGCTCGGCGCGCGGCTCACGCCGGGCGCGGTGGTGGCCTGCACCGGGGAGCTGGGGGCGGGGAAGACCTGCTTTCTCCAGGGGCTCGCGCGCGGGCTCGGCGTCACCGCCGACGTGACCAGCCCGACCTTCGTGCTGATCAACCAGTATCGCGGCCGGCTGCCCGTCTACCACCTCGACGCCTACCGCACCGGCAGCCTCACCGAGCTGGTGGACCTGGGACTCGAGGAGATGCTCGACGGGGACGGGGTCACCGTCGTGGAGTGGGCCGACAAGCTGCTGCCGCTCCTGCCCGCGGCCCGCACGATCCACGTGCACGTGAGCGGCCTCGGCGACGAGCCCCGCGAGATCCGGATCGAGGAGCCGCCGTCCGATAGCCCCTAGGGCGCCGTGCGTCGCCCCAGGCGAAGCCCCGACCAGGGGCCCGCGTGCACGTGACGGGTGATCGCTCCCTTCACCGCCCGGGTCAGCCGGGTGACCGCTTCAGAATGGCGGAGGATCGCCCCCGAGTCGGCGGCGCTCTGGCCGGCGGGCAGGATCATCTCCATCCGCAGCTTCTCCACGAGCTGCCGGACATCCGTCGGCAGATCCAGCTCGTGCTGGGCGAGGAACGCCTGGACCGCTTCCAGGCGGGGGAGCAGGGCGTGCTGTCGATCGAGCAGCGACTGCCGCTCGGGGCCGGCCGCCGCGCCGTGCGACAGCTCGGCCACCACGATCGCAAAGAGATAGTCGTGGTTCACCGCGTCCATCTTCAGGTACAGCTCTCGGAGGATCTGGCTCCGCCGGTCCTGGCGCTCGCACCAGGCGCGGTAGACATTGGCGATGATGCCGTTGACGGCTCTCCGGAAGGGGAGGGCGATCAGGAGGCACAGGTTCAGGGCCACGCTGAGCACCAGGGCGATGTGGCTCCACGGCAGGGACCGGAGCCATTCGGTCGGATCAATCACCATCGACCGGCCTCCGCCCGTCGCCGGTTGCCGGAGAGGCCAACGACAGCGGGCCGTCTACGTCCCGGTACGAAGGAAGAAGAAGTCTCCTCCCTCGTGTCCCGCGTACTTGATCGGGGCGTACTCGGGCACCTGTGGCACCGCCCACCGTTGCGCCATCGCGTTGACCTTCAGCTGCACCCGCTGGAAGACGTCCCGGCCGAGCAGGACGCCGTCGTTCGATTGCAGGGTCTCGATGAAGATCTGGGCGAAGACGGAGTGATCGCCGCCCGTGTTGTCGAGGACCGGCTCGATGCCGCCGGAGGTCAGCACCAGCCGGGCCCGCTTGTTGGCGAGGTTCTGCACGGCGCGGGCGAGCTCTTCCTCGGTCATCGCGGCCTCGAGCCGGCCGGAGGACGAGCGGGTCAGGGTCGCGGCGTAGCACGAGTCGGCCACCACCAGCAGATGCTTGACCGCCATGAGGTTGAGGATGTCGCTGAGATCGATGTTGGAGATCCAGTTCGAGGTGTTGCCCGGCTGCGCATCGACCGGCAGCCAGTACCCCCGCTGGTTCTTCTGGTCGAGCTCTCCGTGGCCCGCGTAGTAGATCAGCAGGTTGTCCTTGTCGGTCAGGCGCTGCCGGAGGTCGTTCAGCTCGGAGAGGATCTGCACCCGGGTCGCGTTGCGCAGTAGCTTGACCTTGAAGCCATAGCGATTGGACAGGATCCCCGCGATCACCTCGGCGTCGTTGATCGCGGTCTTCAGTCGCTTGAACCCCTTGTACTCGTTGTTGCCGATGACCAGGGCGTGGTAGGTCCCGAGCGACAGGTTGGGCGCGGGTCGGATCGGGCGATCACTCTCCGGGGTCGCGGGGCCGGTGCTCGCGACGCGGACCCGGCCGGGGACGATCATCTCGAGGCTCGCCTTCCGCCGGGCCCGGTCCACCGCCACCAGATTGACCCGCTCGCCCTCCGTGCCCTTGAGGGCGACCCGCGCCTTGAAGAAGCCGTCGCGGTCGACGACCTCCTCGCGATCGTTGATCGACAGGGACTGGAGACCTCCGGCGGCCTTCACCCGTCCGGCCAGGAGCAGCGCCAGTCCCGTGCCGGTGCCGGCGGTCTTCGTCGGCTGGACCCGGATGTCGCGGGTCAGGGCCACGAGCTGGGGCTCCACGATCTGCACCTGGGTCAGCTCGATCTCGGGGCCCGATTGCTCGCGCTCTCGCCGCAGCTGCTCGAAGCCGGCTCGCTGCGCCGCGGATTCCGCCTCGGTGCGGGCGAGCTGCTCGCGCAGCCGCGCGATCTCCCGGTCCTTGTCCGATTGCTGGCGGCCCGCGTCCTCCTGGGCGCGCGCCATCCGGGCCTGCAGCGCGCTCGCCTCCCGCTCCTTGTCGCGCAGGCGGGTTTCCGTTTCGGTGATCGCCCGCTGCAGGTCGTTGAGACGCGCGGTGGCCGCCGCATCGGTGCCCTGGACCGCGGCGCGCTCGCGGCGCAGGCGCTCCACCTCGGTGCGCGCGGTCTGGGCGTCGCCCTGGAGCTGGGCGAGGGTCCGGCGAGCCTCGGCGAGACTCCGCTGGTTCTGATCGAGCTCGGCCTGCTTGGCGCGGAGGTCGGCGCGAAGGGCTTCGATCTGTCCCTCCAGTCGCCGGACGTCGCTCCGCCCCGCGGCGGAGGCATCCACCACGGCACTGGGGGATCCGTTGGCGCGCGCATACCACTGCGCCGCCTGCTTGGGGTCTCTCGGCACCCCGAGCCCGTTCTCGTAGAGGACGCCGAGGCTGAGAGCCGCCGGCGCGAAGCCCTGCTCGGCCGCCTTGCGATACCACTGCGCCGCGGAGGCGTAGTCGGGAGGCACCCCGAGGCCCTTCTCGTAGATCTCGCCCACGTACATCTGCGACTTGGCATCACCGCGCTGGGCCCCGTCCATCCAGACCTGCAGCGCGGTCTTGTAGTCCGCGCGGTCGTAGGCGACGTATTCGCCGCCGCGGATCTCGCAATCGCGGGCGGTCGTCTTCTCGGCGCGCCGGGCTCCCACGTAGGTGATCTGGTTGCCGAGCCGGCGGATCTGCCCGGGCATGAGACAGTCCACGACCAGGAACGCGTCGGCCGCCTGGCCCGGATTTGCCGGTCGGGGCTCGGCCGCCTTCGGCGAGGGAGCCGGGGCCGGCGCGCAGCTCACCGCCACCAGCGCGACGAGGCCGAGGCCGGCGCGCCGCGCGGTCAGCACGACGCCCCGCGCCCGCGAGTGAGACGGTCGGCGTGTCATCGGATGCGACCCCCTGGGGGATGAGCTCGCGTTCGGCAAGGCTAGCGCGTGATCTCCAGCTCGATCATGGCCCGGGCCTGCTCGCGCAGCGGAATCGATTTCGCGGCCACGTTGATGTCGCGCGTCACGCGGGACACCCGGTCGGCCGTCGAGGGGAAGACCGCGCCCGGCGACGTGAAGTCGGTCGCGAGGAACAGCACCGGCTTCAGCGTGAGCAGGGCGTAGACGAGCTCCACGCCGGGCGGGCCCTTGAGCTCCAGCTCGTAGCTGTCGGTCGCCTCCGGGATGCGGTACGTCCGGCCCGCCTTCACGCCGTGGCCGCCGGAGAAGCGGTTCGGGAAGAGGATCGTCACCTCTCCGCTCGTCCCCACGTTCACGATGGTGAGGAACGCGTCGCGATTCGTCTCGAAGCTGAGGGCCAGCCGCTGGCCGACGCGATAGCGCGTCTGCTCCGCCCACAGCTTCACCGCGATCCCGTCGTCCGCGGGGCCGGTGGCGGGGGCGCCGCCGGCGGCCGGGGCGGTCTTGGTCGCGGGCGCGCCCGCGGTTGCCGCTCCACCGCTCGCGGTTCCCTTGCTGTCGACGAAGAATCCCGTCTCCTTCTGCTCGGCGGCCCCGCCGCGCGTCGCCGCGCCCACCCGCTCGACCGTGGTCGTCACCGCATACCAGCCGTCGGCCGCGTCGCGGGGGACGTCCACCCGGTACTCGCTCAGGACGCTGCCTCCGGGGCGGGCGATCACCCGCTCGATCCGGGCCAGGACGAGGCCGTCGTAGCGGATGATCCGGGTCTCCCGGACCTGGATGGGCTCCGGTACCTCGTACACGGCCCGGAGGGTCGCCCCCTCGCCCGGCTGCAGGCGCGGGCGCTGCACCGCGGTTTCGCCGAGGGTGAGCTGCTTGGCCGATCGCGTGGTGACGGGCCGATCGGTCCCGGCGGCGGGAGCGCTGGAGTCCCGGTACTGCCCTCCCTGCCAGGCGCCCTGGGCCAGGGCGAAACTCTTGCGCATCAAGGCCCCGGGCACGACGGCCACCGCGATCAGGCCGCCGATCACACCGATCCGAAGGAGTCGCTGGTACCGGCAGGCGCCACGGGGGACGGGCATCATCTTCCTCTCGGGAGGGGCTCCCGCGATCGGATCCCCAACGCGGCTACACTACGTCGCCCCGGTCCGGGGAGTCAAGCTTGACTCCCCCTCTCGTGCTCTACTACTCTGCGGTCTACCAGGCCATCTAGGCTCACCGGGGGCAGGGGGCGCTTGAGATCGGGATCTTGTTGCGACTAGGGCGTCATACCGCCGGCGATTCGCGGCTCCGCGCTGCACCTTCCTTCGCGAAGTCCATCCCGGCTCCCGAGAGCTCATGATCTATCTGAAGCACGTCGAGGGGAGCAAGCGCGGGCAGGTCGAGGAGTTCGACCTCGAGCGCATCCGCATCGGGCGTCACCCCGACAACGACCTCAAGTTCGATCCCGGGGTGGACCGGGAAGTCTCCGGCCATCATGCCGAGATGCTGTGCCAGGGCGAGCAGGTCTCGATCCGCGACCTCCAGAGCCGCAACGGAACCCTGGTCAACGGGCGCCGGATCAACCAGACGACGGTCCTGCGGCACGGGGACACCATCCAGTTCGCGCCCACCGGCCCCAAGGTCATCTTCTCGCTCGGCGAGGCCGCGCACGGCACCGGGACGCTCGTGATCGATCG
>DATFGS010000134.1:0-4667 GCA_035249225.1 Candidatus Methylomirabilota bacterium
CCCGGACGTCCCGGGCCGCCGCGGCCGCCCGCGCCGCCGCGGGCCGCCATGCGGGCGCGCTTCTCCTCGGCGTAGCGGCGACGCTCCTCGCTGGTCGGCTTGATCTCGGGCAGGTAGAGGTCGTCCTCCGCCCAATCCACATGGATCTTCTGGCTGATGAACTTCTCGATCGGCTCCAGCGCGAGCGCGCCCGCCTCGTCCACCAGGCTGATCGCCTTGCCGGCGGCGCCCGCCCGCGCGGTGCGCCCGATGCGGTGCACGTAGTCTTCCGCGTCCTGCGGCATGTCCCAGTTGACGACGTGGCTCACACCCTCGATGTGCAGCCCCCGCGATGCCACGTCGGTGGCCACCAGGATCGGGAGCTGCCCGTCCTTGAAGTCGTTGAGGATCTTGAGCCGCTTCTTCTGGTCCACGTCTCCGGTCAGGGCGCGGGCCTGCCAGCCGTTCCGCCCCAGACGGTCCTCGAGCCGCCGCGCTTCCTCGCGCGTGTTCGAGAAGACGAGGATGCGGCTGCCACCCTCGCGGCGCAGGAGCCCGAGCAGGAGATTGAACTTCTCCTCGCGGCCGACGTGGTAGAGCACCTGCTCGGCCTTCTCCGCCGTCTTCTGCTCGGGCGTGATCGTGATCTGGGAGGGATTGTTCATGAACTCCCAGGTCAGCTCCATCACCCGGAACGACAGGGTGGCCGAGAACAGGAACGACTGCCGCTTCTCGGGCTTGGGCAGCCGCCGCAGGATGAAGCGCAGGTCGGCGATGAAGCCCATGTCGAACATCCGGTCGGCCTCGTCTATGACCAGCACCTCGACGCGCGCGGGCGACCACACGTGCTGCTTGAGGTAGTCGATGAGCCGGCCCGGCGTGCCGACCAGCACGTCGCAGCCTTCCCGCAGGTCCTCGCGCTGCTTGTTGTAGTCGATGCCCCCGTAGACCGAGAGGATGCGCAGGCCGGTGTGCGCGCCGAGCAGCCGCGCGTCCGCTTCGATCTGCACCACCAGCTCGCGGGTGGGCGCGATGATGAGCACGCGGGGCGCGGTCGGCCCGCTGCGGGCGGGCGCGGGGTGCGTCAGGCAGCGCGTGAAGGCCGCGATCAGGAACGCGGCGGTCTTGCCGGTGCCGGTCTGGGACTGGCCGGCCACGTCCTTGCCCCGCAACGCCAGCGGCAGGGCCGCCTCCTGGATGGCGGTGGCGGAGACGAAGCCGGCGTCCTCGATCCCGCGGCGCACCGGCCCGGGCAGGTCCAGCGAGGCGAACGAGAGTGGGCTCACTTCGGCGCCTCCGCCGCCATCGCGGCGGCCTTGGCCTTCTTCCGTCCGACCACGCGCGCGCAGATGATGCCGATCTCGTACAGGACGATCAGCGGACCGGCCATGAGGGACTGGTTCACCACGTCGGGCGTCGGGGTCAGGACCGCCGCGATGATGAAGTTGATCAGGATCGCGTACTTCCGGTTCTTGGAGAGGAACTGGGGCGTCACGACGCCGAGCATGGACAGCAGCGTGATCACCACCGGCATCTCGAAGACCACCCCGAAGGCCAGGGTGAACTTCAAGATGAAGTCGATATAGCTCGAGACCGTGATCATGGCCTTGAGGCCCTGCTCCTGCCCGAAGCTCACCAGGAAGGCGATCGCGAAGGGCACGATCACGAAGAGCGCGAAGGCGCCGCCCGCGAGGAAGAGCAGCGAGCCGATGATCACGAAGGGCGCCGCGTACCTGCGCTCGTGCTTGTGCAGGCCCGGGGCCACGAAGGCCCACACGTTCCAGAGGATGATCGGCATCGCGATGAAGAGGCCCATGATCATGGCCACCTTCATGTACGTCCAGAAGGCCTCGGTGGGCGTGGTGAAGACCAGCTCGGTCTTGAGATCCCGCGTGAGGAACTTCATCACCGCGGTGGTGAAGTAGAGCGAGATGCCGAGGCCGACCCCCGAGGGGATGAGGCTCCAGACGATGCGGGTGCGCAGCTCGGTCAGGTGATCGAAGAACGACATCTTGCCGTGCTCATCGGCCCCCGCGCTCTCGGGGCTGGCGGTCGTCTCGGGCTCGCTCATCACCAGTCCGGGATGAAGTGGCGGAGCTGGCCCACGCCGCGGCCCGCCTTGAAGCCCTCGCGGATCGCGCGCGTGACGTACGCCTTGGCCGACCGGATCGCGTCGCCCAGCGCCTGGCCGCGCGCGAGCCCGGCGGCGATGGCGGCCGAGAAGGTGCAGCCGGTGCCGTGGGTGTTCTGCGAATCGATCCGGGGCGTGGAGAACCGCGTGAAGTCCCGCCCGTTCCAGAGCAGGTCCGTCGCGTCGCCCTTGAGATGCCCCCCCTTCACCAGCACGTACCGCGGGCCCATCTGGTGGATGCGGCGCGCCGCCTCTTCCATGTCCTCGGGCTCGGCGACCCGGATCCCGGCGAGCACTTCCGCCTCGGGCAGGTTGGGGGTGACCAGCAGGGCCAGCGGGAGGATACGGTCGGCGAGGGCCGCCCGGGCCTCGGGCTGCAGGAGCGGGTCACCCGACTTGGCGACCATGACCGGATCCACGACCAGCTTCTCGATCCGGTGGCTCGTGAGCTCGGCCGCGACCGCCTCGATGATGGGCGCGGTCGAGAGCATCCCGCACTTGGCCGCGTCGGCGCCGAAGTCCTCCAGGACGGAGCGAAGCTGTCGCGCCACGAACGCGGGCGGCAGGTTCTCCACCCCCTGGACCCCGATCGAGTTCTGCGCCGTCACCGCGGTGATCACCGACATGCCGAACACCCGGAACGCGGAGAACGTCTTGAGATCCGCCTGGATGCCCGCGCCGCCACCGGAGTCGGAGCCGGCGATGGTGAGGGCCTTGGGAATCAACATGGCCCCTTAGTATACGGGATACGTCCGGGGGCGACGGGAAGAACGTGCCCGCCCCGGGCGGCCGCGCCTACCAGCGCGCGGAGATGCCGAAGAGGGCGGAGTGGGTGTCGAGGTCCGCCCGCAGGGCGGTCTTGCCGTTCGAGGCGTCGCGCAGCTCCACCTCGGGCGAGACGTGGGTGAAGCGGTACTCCCCGAACAGGGCCAGGTTCCGGTAGACCTGGACCGCGACGCCGCCCGCCAGCTTGTAGCCGAAGGAGAAGTCGGTGTCGGAATCATGGTTCCGGAAGTTGCGCGTGTGCCGCGGGGTGATGGTGGTCATGAAGACCGGCGGACCCGCGGCCACGTAGGGCTGCACCCGGCCCTGGGGGGCGTCCGCGGTCTTGAGCAGGGGCAGGCGCAGCATCAGGTCGACCGACACCGCGGTGGTCTCCACCTCGAAGGACCCGGTGCCGCCGCGCCCGCTGCCGCAGCCGCCCGGGTAGAAGCACCCGCGGAGCTGGACGGACTGCGGGCCGAGGTAGGGGTAGAAGCGGAAGAAGTCGAGACCCACGCCCACGAAGGGCACGCTGTCGAAGTAGTGGCCGGCGCGGCCGCCCCAGGCCAGGGATCGGTCGAACTCCACGTCCTCGTAGGTGCCGAGCCCGATGCCCTGGTCGTTGAGCTTGAGATCGCTCTTCTGGGTGAAGCTCGTGCCCGCGTAGAGATCGGCGAACCACTCGGCGGACGCGGGGCGGGCACCCGGGGCGACGCTCGCCAGAACCGCGGCCACCACCATCCACCGGCGCATCGATCGCAGGAGCACGGGGTCACTCTACCACCACGCGGCGGCCCGTCCAGTCGAAACGGCCGGCGGGCGTCAGGCGGGAATGATCACCGTGAACTCGCCGCGCGCCGTCCCCGCCGCGAAGCGCTCGCGCAGCGCCGCCGCGGGCCCGCGCACGATCTCCTCGAAGGTCTTGGTCAGCTCCCGCGCCACCACGATCTCCCGCTCCCCGAAGACCTGCGCGATCGCCTCGAGCGAGGCGAGGATGCGGTGGGGCGACTCGTAGCACACCACGGTCAGGTCGAGATCCCGCAGGGCCTCCAGCCGGTGCACGCGCCGGCCCGGCTTCACGGGCAGGAAGCCGTCGAAGAGGAACCGGTCGGCCGGCACCCCCGCCGCGGACAGGGCCGTCGCCACCGCCGAGGGCCCCGGCACCGGTACCACCGGGATGCCGGCCTCCCGCGCCTGCTTGACGAGGAGGAACCCGGGATCCGAGATGCCGGGAGTGCCCGCGTCGGTGACCAGGGCCACCGACTGGCCAGCCTGCAGCGTCTCGAGCAGGCGCGTGCCCTTGCGGAGCTTGTTGTGCTCGAAGTAGCTCGTGACCGGCGCATGGATGCCGAAGTGAGTGAGGAGGATGCGGGTGCGGCGGGTATCCTCGCAGGCGATGAGCGCGACTTCCTTCAGGATGCGGAGCGCGCGCAGCGTGATGTCCTCGAGGTTGCCCAGCGGCGTCGCCACCACGTAGAGGGTGCCGGCCATCGGATCAGGGGGCCGCGCGCAGGGGCACGGAGCGGCAGAACTGCAGGAGCGCGCCCGCCAGCGCGGCGAGCCGCTCGTAGGGCGGGCCGTCCAGCGCCTGCATCTCGCGCTCGTCCTCCCCGATCGCGAGTCGCACGACCACCGCGCGGCGCGGGCCGGGCGCGTTCGGGTCGAAGCGTGGCGCGGGCCACTCGCCGGCGAGCGCCGGGTCGCGCAGGAGCCGGTCGAGGAGGGCCAGGTACGCTTCCGTCTCCACCACGCCCGCGCGCTCCCAGTCGGGCGACTGCGGCCGCGGGCCCGCGAG
>DATFGS010000135.1:0-2979 GCA_035249225.1 Candidatus Methylomirabilota bacterium
CCCGGCCACGCCGACTTCGGCGGGGAGGTGGAGCGGACGCTGACCCTGGTGGACGGCGTGCTGCTGCTGGTGGACGCGGCGGAGGGCCCCCTGCCCCAGACCCGCTTCGTGCTGAAGAAGGCGCTCGAGGCCGGGCTCACCCCGGTGGTGGTCATCAACAAGATCGACCGCCAGGACGCGCGGGCCGCCGAGGTGCTGGACGAGGTCTACGACCTCTTCATCGACCTGGACGCGGCGGTGGAGCAGCTCGAGTTCCCGGTGCTCTACACCGACGCGCGCAAGGGCATCGCCAAGCGGTCGCTCGCCGACGAGTCCAAGACCCTGGCTCCGCTCTTCGAGACCCTGCTCGAGACGATCCCCGCGCCCCGGTTCGACGAGGGCCACGGGCTCCAGCTCCGGGCCGCCTCGCTCGACTGGGACGACTACGTGGGACGGCTCATCATCGGGCGCATCGTCAACGGCCGGGTGCGCCAGTACGACCGGGTCGCGGTGGTCCATCGCGACGGCAGCGTCGAGAACGCCAAGATCACCGTGCTCTACGGCTACGAGGGCCTCAAGCGCGTGGAGGTGCCCGAGGCTTCCGCGGGGGACATCGTGGCGGTGGCGGGCATCGAGGCCATGGAGATCGGCGAGACCATCGCGGATCCCGAGAAGCCGGTCGCGCTGCCGGTCATGCACATCGACGAGCCGACCGTCGCGATGCTCTTCTCCTCCAACGTCTCGCCGTTCGCGGGCAAGGAGGGCAAGTTCGTCACCTCCACCCAGCTCCGCGAGCGGCTCTGGCGGGAGAAGCGGAGCAACGTGGCCCTGCGGGTGGACGAGACCGACTCGCCCGACACCTTCAAGGTCTCGGGGCGCGGCGAGCTGCAACTCGCGATCCTCATCGAGATGATGCGGCGCGAGGGCTACGAGATGGAGGTCTCGAAGCCCCAGATCATCACCCACGAGGAGAACGGCAAGACGCTGGAGCCGATGGAGCACCTGGTGGTGGACGTGCCCGATGACTTCATCGGCGCGGTCACCCAGAAGCTCGGGCCCCGGAAGGGCCAGATGGTGAAGATGGTCAATCACGGCACCGGCCGGGTGCGGCTCGAGTACCGCATCCCCTCCCGGGGGCTGATCGGGTACCGCTCGGAGTTCCTGACCGACACCCGCGGCACCGGGCTGCTCAACCATCTCTTCGACGGCTGGGCCGAGTGGCAGGGCGACATCCCGCACCGGGCGAGCGGCGCGATGGTGGCCGACCGCCCGGGCAAGACCACCGCCTACGCGATCGACCACCTGCAGCCGCGCGGCATCCTCTTCCTGGGCCCCGGCGAGCCGGTCTACGAGGGTCAGGTGGTGGGCGAGAACGCGCGCGACAACGACCTCGACGTCAACATCACCAAGGAGAAGAAGCTCACCAACGTGCGCTCCTCCACCTCGGACGAGGCGGTGCGCCTCACCCCTCCGCATCTGATGAACCTCGAGCAGTCGATCGAGTGGATTCGCGAGGACGAGCTCCTCGAGATCACCCCGAAGTCGCTCCGCCTCCGCAAGAAGTCCCTCACCGGCCGCCGCCGCTTCTAGCCGCTAGTCCTTCTTCATCGCCGCCATGCGGCGGTTCATCTCTTCCATGCTGACGTCTTCCTTGTGCGTGGAGAGGTGCCAGCTGTGGCCGAAGGGATCCTTGAGCGTGCCCGAGCGGTCGCCGTAGAACTGATCGGTCAGGGGGCGCACCTCGGTGCCGCCGGCCGCGATCGCCTGCTTGAACTGCTTATCCACGTCCTCCACGTAGATCATGATACTGATCGGCGAGCCGCCGAAGTGGCTGGGGCTCCGCGCGTCCATCTCGGGATGCTCGTCGGCCAGCATGATCACGGAATCGCCGATCTTGATCTCGGCGTGGCCGATCTTGTCGCCCGGCGACGGGATGCGCATCAGCTCCTTCGCGTCGAACGCGCGCTTGTAGAAATCCAGCGCCCGCGCCGCGCCGTCGATGATCAGGTACGGCGTAACCGAATGGTAACCATCGGGAATCGGCTTCACCTTGGTGGACTTGCTGGTTGCCGTCTTGGTCGCCATGAGCTCCTCCTTGTGTCGAGGGAATGGTCACGGGTTGAACGAGTCACGGGTTCATCGGTCACCCTACACCCGCCGTTTCCGCGGGGCCACCGTTCGCTCAGACCGCATGTAACGCGACCGTGATCTCCATGGAATCCTCCCGATCACCGTGTCCCAGGAGGTCGGACACCGTGACCCCAGGTTGCCGCGCCGCGGCGGGATCGATGACCGCCCGATACAGACCGAGCGTCGGCAGGAACAGCGCGGACTCTGCCGGTTCCGCCGTCGACAGCACGAGGCACTGCTCCCCGTCGGCGCCGGTGATCACGAGACCGCGGTCCGTCTCCCAGGAGCCGGCCGCGCCGCGAGCGCGCTCGCGCAGCAGGTGCAACCCGACGATGTGCCCGAGTCGGGACGCCAGCGACGCCCCGGCGTAGCGCCACTCCGCTCGATCCGGCGCGCGCGCGGCCGCGACGCCGCGCTCCGGCGTCAGCGCGTACACGATTCCGGTCCGGGCGAGGTCGAAGAACGAGCCGAGGCTCGGCGGCGGGTCGTGCGGGAGCGCTTCGAGGCGCAGGCGGCAGACTTCACCGGCAAAGGCCGGCATGACCACCGAGGACAGTCGCACGGCGGGGCCGGTCACCGGGACGATCACAATGCTCGTGCGGTACGCGCCGGGGTCGAGGGGCGAAGTGAAGTCGGGACCGGGCGCGTAGAGGAGGTCGCGCCAAGGGGAGACGAGAGCGGCGAGAAGAGCGCGCTCATGGCCGGGGAGGCGGAGAGAGACGTACGGGGCGCTCATGTCGTCACCACCAGACCCCTCACCCTGCCCTCTCCGCCAAGGGGAGAGGGAGAAGGGGTTAGCGGCGCGGGCCGCGGCCGGACGACCGCCCGTCGCGCCGGCCGCCTCCACCGCCACCCGGACGTCCCGGGCCG
>DATFGS010000136.1:0-5817 GCA_035249225.1 Candidatus Methylomirabilota bacterium
GATGGCCGAGAGCGCCTCGTAGCCCAGGCCGAGCCGGTCCATGACGCCGCCGCGGAAGTTCTCCCAGACCACGTCCGCGCCGACCACCAGGCGCCGGACGATCTCGATCGCCTCGTTCCGTCGCAGGTCGAGGGTGATCGACCGCTTGTTGCCGTTCATGGAGAGGAACGAGGGCGCCATCTTGCGCTCCGCCCACTTGGGATCGGCGGGGGAGAGACGGGTCTCGTCACCCTCGTGCGACTCGATCTTGATGACGTCGGCGCCCAAGAGGGCGAGCTGGTAGGTCCCGTAGGGGCCGGCCAGATAGCGGGTGAAGTCCAGGATGCGGACGCCCGAGAACGGCTTGCTCACGCGCCCTCGCGCTTGGCCTTCGCCACCGCCTTCACCACGTCGAACTCCTTGCGTCGCTCCGCGATCTCCTCCGGCGAGAGCTTCCCGACGTCGAGGAAGCGGTGCTTCCACGCCGCGTCCGCGGCCCAGCGAATCGGCGACGCCACGGTGGTCCGGGCCGCGGGCGCGGTCTCGAGCAGCCGGAAGGCCAGCTCGAGCGTCCGCGCCTGGGACTCCACGTCGAACGGCCGTCCCGCCGAGTTGCCGAGCGGGAAGTCGCTCCACACGAAGCGCGGAACCCCGCAGTGCTCCACGATGTCCTTGGCACAGCCCATGATCACGGTCGGAATCCCGTTCGCTTCCAGGTGCCGGGCGGCCAGACCGACGGTCTGGTGGCAGACCGGTCAGCTGGGAACGAGGACGACCGCGTCCGCGCCGTCTTCCCGGCAGCGGCGCAGCAGCTCGGGTGCATCGGTCTCGATGGTCACGCGGTGGCTGCGATTGGTGGGCGCGCCGTGGAAGCGCGGGGTCATGCCGGAGATCCGCCCCGCCGCGACCGCCTCCTGCAGCCTCTCCAGCGGAACGTAGGCGTTGAGGTCCTCGGGCACCGTGTTCGCCCGGTCGTAGCCTACGTGCGAGATGCGCAGATCGGGCTTGCTGTCCACCGGCATCGAGTACACCTGATAGAACTTGGCGGACGCGTTGTAGGGGGCGCGCGGTCCCTGGTCGCCGGCCTCGGGCTGGAACGGCGCCGCGGTCGTGATCAGAGCGACCCGGGCCCGCGCGAGTGGCACCGCCAGTGGCGTGAACGGCGCATCCGTGAAGTGGGCCCAGCGGTACGGGGCGAAGCCGAGCGCCTGGTAGTACTCGCGCGTCCGATCCATGTACCGGATCGGGACGTCGTCCTCCGGGACGAACTGGATCGTCGGGCCGCTCACGCCGAGAAGGTCTTGATGACGAGCCCGCGCGCCTTCTCGGGATCGACGCCGTTGGCCGCCATGCAGGGGCTCGCGTCCTCCAGGATGCGGTCGGGGTCGCCCATGTGCATGTACTTCTTGTAGGTGTCCTCGAACTCGATGCCGAGGGCGCGCGCGAACAGCGTGAGGTAGTGCTCGACCACGATCGGCCGCTCGCGCTCGAACCGGCACTGGTCGCGATGGCAGCCGTGGTAGATGCCGGCCAGGTGCGTGGCCCCCGCCCCGAGCGCGCGGTCGATGTCGTCCAGCGCCATCTGCCGCCAGACCTCGGGTCCGAGCTGCTCCTGTAGCGCCGGCGTGCACGTGCGCCCCCAGCGCGCGTCGGGCTCGAACTCGATGACGTTGATTCCGGGCACCGCCTCGAGCAGCCGCCGCGCGGCCCGCCCCTCGCGTGCCCGCGCCTCGGTCGCGTGGTGGTAGTGCAGGGCCACCGTGGCCTCGACCCGCCGCGTGAACGTGAAGAGCCCGCGGTCGAGGCAGTCGGCCAGGAACTCGGCGGTGTGTCGCTTCGGGAACGGCAGGTCGGCCTGGAGCACCTCGTCGTAGAACTGGATGCAGGACGGGCACCACATCACGACCTCGCGCGGGGCCATGCTCTGCAGCAGCTCGACCGTATGGTTGGCGTAGCGCTCGCCCGAGGCCTCCTGGCCGCGGCGGTGGTGCTGGATGCCGCAGCAGTAGGTCGGCCCGCCCGCGGCCACGTAGTCGAGTCCGAGCCGGTCGAAGACCGCGCCCACCGTCTCCACCAGGTGCGAGGTCCGGAGCACGTTGCAGCCCAGGTAGAGGACGACATCGTGGCGCTCGCCGTCGCGCGGCGGCTTGAGGAGCCAGGTGCGCTCCTCCCTCTTCGTGAGGAGGTCGTGCGTGAGCTTGATCTCCCCGAAATACTTGCCGTAGTCGAAGCTCATCCGCCGGATCCTCTCTCCCCGCCCCTGATCCCGGAGCAAGCCGAGTCTACCATGGCCGATGGGCCGCCGACTTCCGGCTCAGGTCCGCCGCACGACGCGCTGGCGCACGATCACGCTCACGCTCGGAAAGGCCATCCGGGCAGCGGGCGGGACCGGCTGCCACTGCTCCGCGCCAGGCCGGCCCTTGAAGTAGTCGAAGGCCAGCGTGCCGGGCCCTTCGGGCCGCCCGACCACGATCCGCCCGACCATCCCGGCCACCTCGTGCGGCGCGCAGAAGTAGTCGTAGACGCCGGGCACGGTCAGCGTCACCTCGAAGTGGTTGCCCGGATTCACGAGGAAGCGCGAGTCCCAGGGCTCCGCCCGCTCGGGGATCCGGAGCGAGTGATGGTCGTTCCGGGGATGGTAGGCGGTCGTGGTGTGGACGTTCGAGTGCACGGTCCACCGGATCACCTGCCCCGGCTCGACGAGGACGCCGATCGGGTCGAACCAGACCTTGGTGCCGAGCGTGTCGCTCATCATGTGGATCTCCACCGGCGCGGCGGCGCGGGCTCGCCGTCCGACGGCGAGGCCGGCGAGCGCGAGCCCGCCGGCCTTGAGGAATCCTCGCCGCGTGGTCACGGCGCGCCCGTCTACTTCAGGGCCGCCGCCTTCTCGGCCGAGACGTACCAGATCACCACGTGGTAGTGCGGCTCGGCCACCCCGGGATGGCCGGCGTTGAAGTACATGTCCACGTGGTCCACCTTCTCCTGTGCGGCCGCGAGGCCGTTGAAGCCTTTGTGAGCCTCGATGTCCTTGAGCGGGATCATGTACACGCTGCTGACCAGCTTGCCGTCCCGGTCATAGGCCAGGAAGGGGCCCGCGGGGAGCGTGGCCGGCTTGACGTAGAGCGTTCCGAGGCCGGGAAGGAAGTCGGACAGCTCGACCAGCGCGCTGACCTTCTTGTAGTCGCCGCCGGGAGGCGCGGTCACCTGCGCCTGCGCGGGTGCTGCCGGGACCACGAGGCTGCCCATTCCGAGTGCGAGGACCACTAGGGCCGTACCGAGTCGCGTCATGTCACCCTCCTTGAAGTTAGGCTTGGGGAATCGGGGTACTGGACGGTATGGTAGGCAGGGTGAGATACTTAAACAAGTAAAAACTTGTTTTACTAGGTCAACCGAAATGGATGCTCCGACAGGCACTCGGCTCGACATCATGGAACGGCTACTGCGGCAGGAACTTAGCTCACAGGAGCTGAGCGAGAAGCTAGGCGTCAGCCCGGCCGCCGTCCGGCAGCATCTGACCACCCTGGAAGCCCTCGGCCTGGTTCTCCGCCGCAAGGTCGTGACGCAGCCGAGCCGCCCGACCTACCTCTACCGGGTCTCCCCCGTCGGTATGCGGATCTTCCCGAAGCGCTACGACCTGCTCCTGTCCCAGATGATTGCGGTGCTCACCGACCGCCAGGGACCGGATGGCGTCGAGGCGACCATCGCCGCCGCGGCCCGGCGACTCGCCGACCACGCCCCGACCCGCGTGGCGGGCGGGAACGCGGCCGACCGCTGGCGCCGTCTCGTGGAGTGGCTCGAGGCGGAGTTCGCCTGGCAGGCCGACGTCAGCGAGGAGCCGGGTGCGGCGCGCCGGCTCACCATCCACCAGTGCCCGCTCCAGGACCTCTCGAAGAGCCAGCCGGACGTCTGCGGCATGTTCTTCGGCAGCCTGATCCGGACGCTGTGTCCGGGCGCCACGGTGGAGCACGCCGACCCGCCCGCGCTGCCGGCCTGCTGCGCCTTCCTGGTGGACGGGCGCTGACGGCGGTCCGCCGCGGCCGTCAGCGCGCGGGGTCTTCGGCCAGCCGAGCCGGATCGACCCGGACGCGATCCCGGATCAGTCCCGCGGCCGCCCGTAGCTCGCTCTCGTTCCTGGGATCCTCGGGGTCTCCGCCGCGATCCAGCCCGACCACCGCGCGCACGAGACCGTCCTTCAGGTAGAACCCGAGGAACTTCCGGCTCGCCGGCGGGCCGCGGAACACGAGCCGATCCCACTTGGCCGCGAAGCCCGCGTACTGGATCGTGTGCTCGTACTGATCCGACCAGAACGTGTGGAGGTAGTCGTAGGGCTCGGGCCCGTCCAGCATCGCCCGCGCGGCCGCGCGCCCCTGCTGGTAGCCGTTGTTCCAGTGCTCCACGCGCAGCCGCCCGAACAGCGGGTGCAGGTGGTTCGCCACGTCGCCCGCCGCGTAGACGTCGGGCAGCGAGGTCCGGCAATGCTCGTCCACGAGCACGCCGTTGTCCACCGCCGCTCCCGCCGCCGCGAGCAGCTCCGCGTTGGGCACGATGCCGATGCCGGCCACCACGAAGTCGCACGGCAACGCGCGCCCCTTCTTCGTGCGCACCTGCTTGACCGAGCCCTCGCCCTCGAAGGCGGCGACCTGATCCTCCAGGACCAGCTCGACGCCCTTTTCGCGATGGATGCCGGCCAGCACCGCGCCGACCTCCGGACCCAGCACCCGCGCCAGCGGCACCGGGTGGCCCTCGACCGCCGTCACCTCGACACCCATCTGACGGAGCGACGCGGTCACCTCGGAGCCGATGAAGCCCAGGCCGATCACCACCGCGCGACGCCCCGGCTTGGCCACGGCGCGGATGCGATCGCAGTCCTCCACGGTGCGGAGCTGGAAGATGCCGGGCAGGTTGGCCCCGGGGGCCGTCAGCGGCCGGTTGCGCCCGCCCGTGGCCACCAGCAGCCGGTCGTACGGGACCTCGTCGCCGCGCTCCAGGGTGACGATCTTCCGCCTCGCATCGATGGCGTCGGCGCGGACGCCGGACCGCAGCGCGATGTCGTGCTCGGCGTAGTACGCGGCCGGATTGACGAGCTGGTCCTCGAAGCGGTCCTGACCGCGGAGATAGCCCTTGGAGAGCGGCGGGCGGTTGTACGGCATCACCGGCTCCGCGCCGATCAGGGTGATCTGCCCGTCGAAGCCCCCTTCCCGGAGGGCCGCCGCCGCGCTCGCGCCCGCCAGCGCGGCCCCGATGATGACGAACCGCTGGCTCTTCATGGCCATCATGCTACCGCCGGGAGGTCGAGCCCGCTATCAGGAGCGGCCCGCGGCCTGCTGCGGGTCGAGCCAGTCGCGCAGGCCGTCGGCCACCATGTTGAAGCCCAGCACCGCGGCCATGATGGCGAGCCCGGGGAAGACTACCATCCAGGGCGCCTGCACCATGAAGCCACGGCCGTCGGCCAGCATGAGCCCGAGCGACGGCGTCGGCGGCCGCACCCCCACCCCGAGGAACGACAGCGAGGCCTCGACCAGGATCGCGATCGCCATGAGCACCGAGCCCTGCACCAGCACCGGTGTCGCCGCGTTGGGCAGGATGTGGCGCAGCACCAGCCGGCGGGCCGGCGCCCCGAGCGCGCGGGCGCCGTCCACGTAGACCTCCGCCTTGACCGCGAGCACCGCGGCCCGGACCACGCGCGCCACGATCGGGGTGTAGACCACCGCGAGCGAGGCGGCCACCAGCACGACCCCGGTGCCGAACACGGCCATGAGGGCGATCGCGAGCAGGATCGCCGGGAACGCCATCAGGACGTCGAGCGGCCGCATGATGAGCTGATCGAGCGCGCCCTCC
>DATFGS010000137.1:0-4458 GCA_035249225.1 Candidatus Methylomirabilota bacterium
GCACGGCGGCCTCCGGCGTAACGGGAACGATCACGGCCGGCTCCGAAACCGGGGGATTCGTGGGGGCGTCCGTGGCCGGGGAGGGCGCCGCCGCCGCGGGCGGCGCGATGGACTCGTCGGCGGGCCGCGAAGCCGCCCAGAGCTGCAGCAGGCGGTGGATGCCCCCCGTGGGTCCCGGCGACAGGAAATGATCGCCCCACCGCAGCAGGCCCACGAGCAGCAGCGCCAGCGCGGCGAGCAGCAGCACGCCCGGCCAGACGTGACGGTATCTCACTGGCTTCCTTGACAGTCCAAGACGGCAGTCGCTATCATCCGGTCGCCCCCAGGGTCCGCGCCGGGGCCCCCTGGTAGAGTACATACATGAGCCGCCGCCCGATACTGATCGCCGTGGTCGCCATCCTCCTGGTCGCCGCGGGGGGTAGCGGGTACCTTCTGCGCGATCGCCTCGCCCGCAGCGCGGCCGCGCCCGTGCCGAGCAGCCCGCAGGCGGCCGGCGGCCTCGCGCTCGCCGAGGCGCTGCAGCTCGGCTTCGTGGACGTGGCGCAGCACGTGCGCCCCGCGGTGGTGCACCTGGGAACGATCCAGCGGGCGAAGAACCGGCGTGGCCCCAATCTACCCCAGGGCAACGACGATCCCTTCTTTCGCGATTTCTTCAATCAGTTCTTCGGTTCCGAGGGGCCCGACTCCCGCTCCGAGTTCCGCCGGCCCGGCCTGGGATCCGGCGTCATCATCGACAAGCGGGGCCTGGTCCTCACCAACTTCCACGTCGTCAAGGGGGCCGACGAGATCCTGATCCGCCTCTCCGACAAGCGAGAATACCGCGGACAGATCCTCGGAACCGACCCGAAAACGGACCTCGCGGTGGTCAAGTTCCAGCCCGACCAGGAGATCACGGTGGCCAGCCTCGGCAACTCGGACGCCCTCCGGGTCGGCGAGTGGGCCATCGCGATCGGCAACCCGTTCGGCCTGGATCAGACGGTGACCGTCGGGGTCATCAGCGCCACCGGGCGCTCGGACGTGGGAATCGCGACCTACGAGAACTTCATCCAGACCGACGCCTCCATCAACCCCGGCAACTCCGGCGGGCCCCTCGTCAACCTCAAGGGGGAGGTCATCGGGGTCAACACCGCCATCGTGGCCGCCGGCCAGGGCATCGGCTTCGCCATCCCCATCAACATGGTGAAGCGCGTGGTGGACCAGCTCGTGGACAAGGGCAAGGTGGTGCGCGGCTGGCTCGGGGTGGCGCTGCAGCCGCTGTCCCCCGACCTCGCGCAGAGCCTGGGGCTGGCCGGCACCAACGGCGCGGTGGTCGGCTCCACGATCACCGGCAGCCCCGCCGCGCAGGCGGGCCTCCAGCAGGGCGACGTCATCGTCACCTACGACAGCACCCCGGTGGACGACTACCGGCACGTGCAGCGGCTGGTGGCGGAGACGCGCGTCGGCAAGAGCGTGACGCTCCAGATCGTCCGCAAGAAGCAGAAGATGGACGTCGCGGTCACCATCGCCGAGGTGCCGGACGAGACCGCCCGGCGCGCCGGCCCTCCCCCCAAGCCCTGACGCGCTAGGCGACGAAGGGCGGGATCGGCGGCATCTCCATCTGCCGCGCCTTCACGTCGCGCACGCCCTCGACCCCGCGGGCCACGTCCATCGCCTCGTCCATGACCGCGGTGCCCTCGAGCGTCACCACGCCGGTGCGGGCCTCGACCGAGATGCGGTACTTGCGGGTCTCCGGATGCGTGGCCAGCGCCACCTGCACGCGGGAGGCGAGCGAGCGGTCGGCCACCAGCTGGGAGCTCGCCGGCGTCGCGGCCAGCTCGGGCTGGCCCACCACTCCCGCGAGCAGGCCGACCACCGCCGCGGTCAGGAGCTTCTCGGTGTTGATCACGAGGTCGTAGAGCGCCGGATCGGTGATGCCGACCTCGTAGAGGTACCGCATGCGCCCGGCCTTCTCGGCGTCGTCGCGGCGCACGAGCTCCGAGACAGTGCGCGGGTTGGTCTGCTCGCCCATCGGCCCCGCCAGCTTCTTGCTGAGCCGCTTCACCCGCACGTCGAACGGGGCCATGATCCGCACGCGCAGCACGTGGGGGATGCCCCGCAGCAGCCACTGCCCGCCGCGCCCCATCAGCACCACGTTGTCCTGCTCCGCAAAGTCGTAGAGCGCGGTCTGGATCACCGTGATGTAGCGGCGCGTCTCTGCGTCGAAGCGCTCGAACAGCGAGGGCTTCGACTCATCGAGGTGCGAGAGCTTCTCCTCGAGTAGCCCGTACTTCTGCGCCGCGTTGGAGACGAGGTCCTGGTCCACGTAGCGATAACCCAGCCGGTCCGCCAGCTGCTGGCCGATCTCCGGGCCGCCCGCGCCGATCTCGTGAGATATCGTGATGATGGCCATGGCGTGTCACTCCTTCCGGTACTTCGCCTTCAGCGCGGCGGGGGCGATGGCGATGCGCTTGCCCCCGACGTCGTCGAGCACGTAGACCTCGTCCGCGAGGCTACCGCTGGCGAAGACCTCGAACACCTCGAGCGCTTCCTCGAGCGAGCTGCCGGCCGGCCGATCGTCCATCATGCGCTCGACGTCCTCGCGCTTGAGTCGCACGGGTCAGGCCTGCCGGATGATTCTGGCCATTGAAAGCTGGCCTATTTGAGTACCAGCAAACCCCGCTCAAGACAAGGGCCCCCGCCCGGCCGAGCCCGACACCCCCTTGGCTCGCCCCCGCCCCGATGGCAGGATGGGAAGGCCATGGCAAGCGCCCGCAGGCGTGTCCCGCTGGTGGCGGCGCTCGCGGGGCTGGCCCTGCTGGCCGGTTGCGCCCGCGCGGTCACGACCGCGCCGCCCGCCCCCCCGCTCGCGGGTGGGGAGGAGGTCGGGGTGGCCTCGTGGTACGGAGCGGCCCACCAGGGCCGGCGGACGGCGAGCGGCGAGGTGTTCGACATGCACCAGCTCACCGCCGCGCACCGGACGCTGCCGTTCGGCACGCGCGTCCTCGTCACCAACCGCGACACGAGCCAGTCCGCCGAGGTGCGGATCAACGACCGCGGCCCCTTCGTGAAGGGCCGGATCCTCGACGTCTCCTACGCGGCAGCGCGCCTCCTGGGCGCGGTAGGCCCGGGCACCATCCCGGTGCGGGTGCGCGTCCTCTCGGTCCCGTAGCCGCGGCTCATCGAAGCGCCGACTTCGACGGCGGCGAGATGATGCGGTGCACCTCGATCGCCTCGGTGATGTTCTTGAGGCGCTCGTGGCCCACCCGCTCGAGGCGGTAGCGCCCCCCGAGCCGGCGCACCGTCTCGGGACCCGCCAGGATCTCGCCGTCGCCCGCCGCGCTCGCGAGCCGCGCGGCCAGCGTGGTGACCATGCCGCTCGCGGTGAAGGTCCACCGCGTGCCGCGGCGCCCCTCGAAGCGCGTGGAGCCGACCAGGGCGGGCCCCGAATTGATCCCGATGTGGATCGCGAGCGGGTTGTCGAGCTCCTTCTGGTTGAGCGCCTCGGTGAGGGCCAGCAGCATCAGCGCCGCGTTGACCGCCCGCACGCCGTGCGCGGTGGGGTCGCCGTCCTGGAAGATGGCCATGAACCCGTCGCCCGACGTCTCGTTGATGTCGCCGCCCGCGTCGGTGATGCGGTCCAGGAAGCTGCCGAAGTACCGCTCCACGAGAGCATTGAGATCGACCGGGGAGACGCGCTCGGCCAGGCGACTGTAGCCGCTGATGTCCACGAAGAGCACGGTGACGTCGAGCTCCTGCTTGGCCAGCCCGGGCGCGTCGGGATTGGCCGCCACCAGGCGCTTGACCGCGTCGGGCACGAACTTGGCGAAGTGGTCGCGCACGCGCGTGAGCTCGCCCAGGCGCCGGTCCACGTCGCGCTTGCGGGCGAGCGCGGCCTGCACCCGCGCGACCAGCTCGCGCTCGTCCACCGGCTTGGTGAGCACGTCGTCCGCGCCGTGCTCCAGGAGCTTGACGCGATTGTCTACCCCCTGCAGCGCGGTCATGATGATCACCGGCACGAGCCGGGTCGCCTCGCGCTCCCGCAGGGCCCGGCAGACCGCGAAGCCGTCCATGACCGGCATCATCACGTCGAGCAGGATGAGGTCCGGCGGGTCGTTGAGCGCCTTCTGGACGGCCTCTTCGCCGTCGCCCGCGCCGACCGGCTCGTGGCCGAGCCGGCGGAGGACGAGCTCGAGGTACCGAACGATATCCGGCTCGTCGTCGACGACGAGCACCTTGAACGGATGGGCCATGCTTCTCTCGGCGAGTCTAGCAGACAAACCGCGGGGCCGGCCCACCCTGCTCGCGGGTGGTGCCGGCCCCGATGAGAGGGAAGAGAGCGGGCGTTACGACCGCGGCTGCTGCGGCGGGGGCTGGCGGAACGGGGTGTGGCAGGTTCCGCAGGCCTGGCGGCCGAAGTCCTTCACGAGATCCTGCGTGAGCTGCTCGTTCTTGGCCCGCGCGGCGTCGCGAAGCTTCTCG
>DATFGS010000138.1:0-8925 GCA_035249225.1 Candidatus Methylomirabilota bacterium
AACCGCCAAACGCCAGCTTCTTCTTGGCCATTCGTCATTCCTCCCTCGTTAGGTTATTGGGGGTCCTGCCCGGCGCCCCCCGAAACGGCCGAGGGTATTATGGCCGGACTCCGAGGGAGAGAAAAGCGAAAAATACAATCCCTGGGGGGTCTCCACGAGGGAAAGACTACCCCGTGGGGGTATACCCCCCGGGGGTCCCCCTCCCCCTCAGCGCCGCCCCGCGAAGGCCGGCATCACGTCCCGCGCGAACCAGCGAAGCTGCTCCTTGAACTCGGCGGGCGGGAGACCTTCGGCCCAGTGGATCATGCACTGGTCGAGGCCCGGGTAGCGGGCCTCCATCTCGCGGATCGTGTCGATCACCTCGGACGGGCGGCCCACCAGCCACGCCTTCTGCTCGACGCCGTCGCGCAGGCTCGGGACGCGGGAGGGCGCGCCCGGCGTGCCCCACGCGCGGCCCTCCGCGTCGGCGTAGCGCACGAAGCCGAAGGGCGCGAACCACTTGTAGCGCTCGTCGTGGGCGGGCTCGAGGCGGCGGATCGCCTCCTCGCGCGAGTCGGCCAGGTAGAGGCCGACGCCCCAGCAGAGGTCCTCGCCGAGCGCCTTCGGCCGCCCGTGGCGGACGCAGGCGTCGCGGTAGGCCCGCGCGACCTGGTCGAGCACCTTCTCGCCGTTGAGCGTCACCATCGCCTTGAGTCCCATGCGGGCCATGTAGTCGATGGTCTTGCCGCTCGCGATCGGCATCCAGATCTCGACGGGGCGGTGGATGGGGCGCGGCACGCAGGTGACCTCGCGCAGCCGGTAGCCGCGGTAGTCCACGTCGGGCGGGATCACGTAGTGCTTGCCGCGGTGGCTCCAGGACTCCTCGTTGAAGCACTTGAGCAGGACCTCCATCTGCTCCTCGAAGAGCTCCCGGTTGGCCGCCGCGTCGAGCAGCGGCGCCCCGAGGGACTCGACCTCGCGGGTGTGGTACCCGCGCCCCACGCCCATGATCACGCGGCCGTCGGTGACGATGTCGGCCATCGCGTAGTCCTCGGCCAGGCGCACCGGATGCCACATCGGCAGGATGTTGAAGGCGCAGCCGAGCTTGAGCCGGCGGGTCTGGGTGGCGAGCCACAGGGAGAGCTGCACGAGGTTCGGCAGCACCTCGTAGCCTTCCTTCTGGAAGTGATGCTCGGCGGTCCACAGGCAGTAGTAGCCGAGCTCGTCCATGAGCTGGGCCACCTCCTTGGACGTCCGGAACGCCTCGATCAGGCGCTCGTTGGGATACACGCGCTGATCCGACGGGGTGCCGTCCACGCCGACCTTGTCCAGCTCGATCTGCCCCACGTAGAGGACCGAGAATTTCGTGATCACTTGGCTCTCCAGCCTCCGTCGACCACCATCGAGTGTCCCGTGATGTAGCCGGCCTCGTCGGAGGCGAGGTAGCAGACCGCGGAGGCGATCTCCTCCACCGTGCCGCGACGGCCCGCGGGGGCGATCGCCCGCACCGCCGCGTCGTCCACCGCGACGCCCCGGCCGCTCATGTCGGGCACGCCGGGGCCGAGGATCTGCTGGGAGTGGGCGCGGAGCCCGGTCAGGATCGGGCCCGGGCAGACCGCGTTGATCGTGATGCCGCGCGCGGAGTAGGTCACCGCCATCTGGCGGGTGAGGCCGACCACTCCGTGCTTGGACGCGACGTAGGCCGCGCCGCCGCCGGTGCCGTTGAGGCCGGCCACCGAGGCCATGTTGATGATGCGCCCGCGGCCGCGCGGGAGCATCTCCTTGAGGGCGCGCTTGCAGCCGAGGAAGACGCCGGTCAGGTTGATGCCGATCACCCGGCTCCACACCGCCTCGTCGGTCTCGTCCACGCTGAAGTAGCCGTCGAGGATGCCCGCGTTGTTCACCATGATGTCGAGCGCGCCGAGCTGGCTCACCGCGGCGCTCACCGCGCGATCCACGTCCGCCGCCACGCTGGTGTCGGCCTGCACCGCGAGCCCTTTGCCGCCCGAGCCCATGAGCAGGCCCGCGGTCTCCTTCGCGCTGGCGCCGTCGATGTCCACCGCGGCCACCCGCGCGCCGCGGGCCGCCAGCGCCTGGACGATCCCGCGCCCGATCCCCGACCCCGCCCCCGTCACCACCGCCACCTTGTCCCGAAGATCCACCGTCTCCCCCCGAATGGGGTCTAGATGACCCCGGTCTAGATGGCCAGGGCGTAGCCGTCGCGGCGGGGGTCGGCGCCCGCCATCAGGGCGCCCGACTCCGGGTCGCGCGCGAGACCCTGCCCGCCGCCGACGATCCACGACCAGTCGTCGATGGTGTTGATCTGGTGGCCGCGCCGGCCGAGCTCGGCGCGGGTCGCCTCGGAGATCCGCGACTCGGCGTCCACGAGCCGATCGCGATAGACCCGGATGCGCGGCGCCTCGATGGCCTCCTGCAGGTTGAGCCCGAACTCCAGGAAGTTGAGCAGCATCTGCGGCTGCGTCTGGAGAATGCCGTAGGAGCCGGGTGTGCCGATGCTCAGCGTGAAGGCGCCGTCCTGGAAGACCTGCGTCGGCGACATCATCGTGCCCGCCTTGCGGCCCGGCTTGACCACATTGGGCGAGGCCGGATCGCGGTCGCTCCACTTGAGGATGTTGTTCAGCACGAGCCCGGTGCCCGGCACCGCGAAGCCCGAGCCGAACGGCGCGCCGAGGGTCTGGGTCACCGAGACCACGTTGCCCTCGGCGTCGGCGCAGGCGAAGTGCGTGGTCTGCTCGTTCTCGAACCGCGCCGGATGCCCCTCGCTGATCTGCCCCGCGAGGCGCTCCGGATTGTGCCGCTCGCCCTCGCTCACCGCGGCCCGGGCCGGGTCGATGCGCGCGCGCTGCGAGGCCGCGTAGGCCTTCGACACCAGGCCCTTGATCGGCGCGATCCCGGAATACGCGTAGGCGAGCCGGTCCGCCGAGCCGATCTTGATCGCCTCGATCAGGTGGTGCAGGTAGTCGGGCGAGTTGTGACCCCAGCCCGCCAGGTCGTAGCCCTCCAGGATGTTGAGCGTCTCGAGCATCTGGAACGCGGAGAAGGGCGGCGGCACCGAGCAGACCTCGCGCCCCCGGTAGGTGATGGCCAGCGGCTGCCGCCACTCGGGCTTGAATGCGGCCAGGTCCTGCTCGGAGAGCCAGCCGCCGGCCTCCGTCACCGCCCGCGCGATCGCCTTGGCGATCGGCCCGCGGTAGAAGACCTCCGCGCCGCCCTCCGCGACCTGGCGGAAGGTCGCGGCCAGCTCCTTGTACGTGACGATCTTGCCCGGGCGCGGCCCGCCGTTGCCGAGGTAGAGACGGCCCGCCTCCGCGGAGCGGCCGAGGGTGGCCCGCGCCGCCTCGAAGAACGTCACGTTGGCGAAGGTCAGCGGCACCCCGTTCTCGGCCAGCTCGATCGCGGGCGCCAGCACGCGCGCCCGAGGCATGGTGCCGAAGCGCTCGAGCGCGGCCATCCAGCCGCCCAGGTTGCCCGGCGTCGCGCACGCCTTGGGGCCGCCCGCCAGCTCGTCCTCGGTGCAGCGCGCCGCGTCGGCCGCGAGCGGGGCGGGCCCGATGAAGTCCAGCACGTGGCGCTCCCGCGTGCGCGCCCGCGAGATGAACATGAGCCCGATGCCGCCCGCGCTCGACATGAACGGCTCGACCACGTTCAGGGTGGAGCCGACCGCGACCGCGGCGTCCACCGCGTTGCCGCCCTCGAGCAGCACGCGGATGCCGGCCATGGAGGCGAGCGGATGGGCCGAGGCGACGGCGCCGCGGGTTCCCATGACGGTGGGACGATAGGCGTGACGATGCGGGGGCATGTGGTCTCCTCCGGAGCTCCGGTCGTTGCCCGCATGGTAGGCTCAAGCCCCCATGGACGCAAGAAGCCCCGAGCTCGCGCGCGCCAGGTACATCTACGTAACGACGTACAGTCAGGCCGGCAAGCCCGGCACCGTGCCCACCTGGCTCTGGCCCCACGAGGACGCGGTGTACTTCACGACCAAGCGCGACAGCGTCAAGGCGCGGCGCATCCGGAACAACGGGCGCGTGACCGTCCACGTGGGCGCCAAGGACGGCCCCGCCTTCGAGGGACGCGCCGAGTGGGTGGACGACCGGCCCGATCTCGAGGCCGCGCTGCTCGCCACCTACCGCCGGAAGTACTGGCTGCTGGTGCCGCTGTTCATGGGCCGCTACATCCGCCGAGGCCTGGCCGCCAAGACGAGCGTGCTGATCCGCATCACGCCGCTGCCACGCTGACCGCGCGGCGCCTTGACCGCCCCGGGCTTTGGACGTAGCATTCAGGCAGCCATTCCCACGCGGGAGCTCGGACGACCGGGCTGAGAGGGCAGCCGCACGCTGCCGACCGCTACAAACCTGAACTGGGTAATGCCAGCGAAGGGAGGCCTGACATGCCGACGTCCTCCACGAAGATCTATCTCCCCGGCTCCGATCCCTCGGTCCGGGTGCCGTTCCGCGAGGTCGCGCTCTCCACCGGCGAGCGCATCCGCCTCTACGACACGAGCGGCCCCTACACCGATCCGGGCTTCACCGCCGACGTCAAGCAGGGGCTGCCGCCGCTGCGCCGCCACTGGATCCTCTCGCGCAACGACGTCGAGCCCGGCGCGGGCGGCCGCTGGGGCCTGCGCGCCAAGCCGGGAAGCCGCGTGACCCAGATGCACTACGCTCGGCGCGGCGAGATCACGCCGGAGATGGAGTTCGTGGCCCTGCGCGAGGGCATGAGCGCCGAGATCGTGCGCGACGAGGTGGCCCGTGGTCGCGCGATCATCCCCTCCAACATCAACCACCCCGAGTCGGAGCCGATGATCATCGGGCGCCGCTTCCTGGTGAAGATCAACGCCAACATCGGCAACTCGGCGGTCTCCTCCTCGATCGAGGAGGAGGTCGAGAAGATGACGTGGGCCACCCGCTGGGGCGGCGACACGATCATGGACCTCTCCACCGGCAAGAACATCCACGAGACGCGCGAGTGGATCCTGCGCAACTCGCCGGTGCCGGTGGGCACCGTGCCGATCTACCAGGCGCTCGAGAAGGTGAACGGCAAGGCCGAGGAGCTGACCTGGGAGATCTACCGCGACACCCTCATCGAGCAGGCCGAGCAGGGCGTGGACTACTTCACGATCCACGCGGGCGTGCTGCTCCGCTACATCCCGCTCACCGCCCGGCGCGTGACCGGCATCGTCTCGCGCGGCGGCTCGATCATGGCCAAGTGGTGCCTGGCCCATCACCAGGAGAGCTTCCTCTACACCCACTTCCGCGAGATCTGCGAGATCATGGCGGCCTACGACGTGGCGTTCTCGCTGGGCGACGGGCTCCGGCCCGGCTGCCAGGCCGACGCCAACGACGACGCGCAGTTCGGCGAGCTCGACACGCTCGGCGAGCTGACCACGGTGGCGTGGGAGCAGGACTGCCAGGTCATGATCGAGGGCCCCGGCCACGTGCCGATGCACCTGATCAAGGAGAACATGGACCGGCAGCTCGCGGTCTGCCACGAGGCGCCGTTCTACACCCTGGGCCCCCTCACCACCGACATCGCGCCCGGCTATGACCACATCACGTCCGCGATCGGCGCGGCCATGATCGGCTGGTACGGCACCGCGATGCTCTGCTACGTGACGCCCAAGGAGCACCTGGGCCTGCCCGACCGGCAGGACGTCAAGGACGGCGTCATCGCCTACAAGATCGCGGCCCACGCCGCCGACCTCGCCAAGGGCCACCCGAAGGCCCGCGACTGGGACGACGCGCTCTCCCGGGCCCGCTTCGAGTTCCGGTGGGAGGACCAGTTCAACCTCTCGCTCGATCCCGAGACCGCCCGCTCGTTCCACGACGAGACCCTGCCCGCCGACGGGGCCAAGGTCGCGCACTTCTGCTCGATGTGCGGCCCGCACTTCTGCTCGATGAAGATCACCCAGGACGTGCGCGACTACGCGGCGAAGCACGGGATCACGAGCGAGACCGCCGCGGTGGTCCAGGGCCTGCGGGACAAGGCGGCCGAGTTCAAGAAGGCGGGCGGCCAGCTCTACGTGAAGCAGTAGCCATGGCCGCCTTCGCGGACTACGAGCAGTACGACGCCCTCGGGCTGGCCGATCTCGTCCGCCGCGGCAAGGTGACGCCCGCCGAGCTGCTGGAGGCGGCGATCCAGCGCGTCGAGGCGCGCAACTCGGCGGTGAACGCGGTCATCATGTCGCTCTACGACCACGGGCGGCGGGCCATCGCCGACGGGCTGCCGGACGGACCCTTCCGCGGCGTCCCGTTCCTGCTGAAGGACCTCGGCGCCCCGCTGACCGGGGAGCGCTTGACCCGGGGCAGCCGCTTCTTCGCCGACACGCCGCCCTCCACCTTCGACAGCGAGAACGTGGCGCGCCTCAAGCGGGCCGGGCTCGTGATCTTCGGGCGCACCAATAGCTGCGAGGTCGGGCTCTCGCTCACCTGCGAGCCGCGGCTCTACGGCCCCACGCGCAATCCGTGGGACCCCACGCGGATCTCCTCGGGCTCGAGCGGCGGGGCCGCCGCCGCGGTGGGCGCGCGCATGCTCCCGATGGCGCACGCCAGCGACGGCTTCGGCTCCATCCGGGCTCCCGCCGCGAGCTGCGGGCTGGTCGGGCTCAAGCCCACGCGCGGGCGCAACACCTTCGCGCCGGTGACCGGCGAGGGCCTCGGCGGGTGCTCGACCGAGCACGCGGTCACGCTCTCGGTCCGCGACAGCGCCGCGCTGCTCGACGCCACCTGCGGTCCCGGACCCGGGGATCCGTACTCCGCGCCGCCGCCCGCCCGCCCGTACCTGGAGGAGGTCGCGGCCGCGCCGCGGCCCCTGCGGATCGCCTACACCACCGTCACCCCCAACGGCGCGGACGTCGCGCCCGAGAGCCTCGCGACCCTGCAGGACACGGTGCGGCTCTGCGCCGAGCTCGGCCATCACGTGGAGGAGGCCAATCCCGAGATCGAGCGGGGCGCGGTGATCCCGACGTTCATCACGCTGGCCGCGGTCAACACGGTGGTGAACCTCTCGACGCACCCGACCGCGGGGCGGCCCGCCCGGGAGGGCGAGGTGGAGACGGTCACCTGGAACACCGCGAAGATCGGCGAGCGCACCAGCTCGGCCGACTACGTGCGCGCGACCCAGACCGCGCACCGGCTGGGGCGGCAGATGGCCGCCTTCCACTCGCGCTACGACGTGCTGCTGACGCCCGGCCTGGGCCAGCTCCCGGTCAAGCTCGGCTGGATCGACATGATGATGGACGACGTGGAAGAGTACTGGCGGCGCGTGTTCACGTTCTCGCCGTTCACGGTGTGGTTCAATCTCACCGGCCAGCCCGCCCTGATGCTGCCGATCGGCCACGCGGCGAGCGGGCTGCCGGTGGCGGTGCAGCTCGTGGCCCGCTACGGCGACGAGGCCACCCTCTTCCGCCTGGGCGCTCAGCTCGAGGCGGCCCGGCCCTGGTTCGCCCGCAAGCCCGCCCTCGCGTCGTAGACCACGCGGGCGCCCGTGACGTTCGCCTAGGCCAGGCCCGAGAGAAGTGGCCATCACGCTCATGAGAGCCCTCCTCCCCGTCCTGCTTCTCGCGGTCATCGGCGGCGGTCCCGGCCTCGCCGGCGCGGCCGGCGACATGCCCGCCTTCAAGGTGGAGCGCTGGGTGAACTCGCCGCCGCTCACCGCCGAAGCGCTGCGCGGCAAGGTCGTCCTGGTCGACTTCTGGGAGTACACCTGCATCAACTGGATCCGCACCGGGCCCTACGTCCGCGCGTGGCACCGCGACTACGCCGCGCTCGGCCTGGTCGTGGTCGGCGTGCACGCGCCCGAGTTCGAGTTCGGCAAGCGCGCCGAGAACATCGACCGCGGAATTCGCGATCACGGGCTCACCTACCCGATCGCGCTCGACAACGCGTTCGCGACCTGGCGGGCCTTCGGCAACGACGCCTGGCCGTCGAAGTACCTCTTCGACGCCCAGGGCAGACTGGTGAAGCGCTGGGTGGGCGAGGGGCGCTACGACGAGATCGAGGCGGAGATCCGGCGACAGCTGCTCGCGGCCAGGCCCGGGACCACGCTGCCGGTCCTCAGTCCCGAGGCGATGGCGTTCGCGAGGACCGGTGAGCCCTCCTACGCCGGGATCACCCCCGAGACCTACGTCGGCGTCGAGCGACGCGAGCCGGGCACCGTCACCCTGGAGGGTGACTGGAAGAGCGATCGCCAGTACGTCGAGCTCCAGAAGGGCACCGGCCGGATCGTCCTTCCCTTCACCGCCGGCGAGGTGAACCTGGTGGTGGAGCCGGGGCCATCCGGCACGGCCGCGGTCACGGTCCTGGTCGACGGGAAGCCGGTCGGCCTTGCGCGCGGCGCCGACGTCGGACCCGACGGCGTGGCGCGCGTCGATCGCTCCGGCATGCTTCGCCTGGTCGCCCGCGCGCCCCGCGGGGCCCACGTGCTCACCCTGATCGCGAGCGATCCCGGCCTGCGGGCCTTCGTGTTCACCTTCGGCCCCTGAGGGCGATCCCCGGGAAGGCGCGAGGAGATATGCCCATGTCCGATGACGTCGACTACGCCCGCCGCCGCTTCCTCGGCACCGCGGCCATGACGGCGGCCGCGGTCCCGGTCCTCGCGGCCGGGTCGGTGAATGCCCAGCCCGGCAAGGCGAAGGGGAACGGGGCGCCCGCCATCAAGCCCGGGACGAACACGTCGTTCCGCTCGCTGAAGCAGATCGACGCCGGCGTCCTCAGCGTTGGATACGCGGAAGCCGGGCCCGCCCATGGTCCCGCCGTCCTGCTCCTGCACGGCTGGCCCTACGACATTCACAGCTTCGTCGACGTCGCGCCGGTGCTGGCGTCGGCGGGCTACCGGGTGATCGTCCCGCATCTGCGCGGCCACGGCACCACGCGCTTCCTCTCGAGCGGAACGTTCCGGAACGCCCAGCAGGCGGTGGTCGCCCTCGAC
>DATFGS010000139.1:0-1743 GCA_035249225.1 Candidatus Methylomirabilota bacterium
GAGGTCCGCGCCGCGGTCCTGGCCCTGCGCGACGTCTACGCCGCGGCCGGCTACGGCCACGGCCACCGGGTCGCGCTGCTGCTCGAGAACCGGCCCGAGTTCTTCTTTCACTACCTCGCCCTCAATGCCCTCGGCTGCGCCATCGTGCCGATCAATCCCGACTATCGTCACGACGAGCTGCTCTATCAGATGGAGCATTCGGAGACGGATCTCGCGGTCGTGATCGGCACGCGCGTCGCGGACCTGGAGGCGGTGGCACGCGAGCGCGCGCAGCCGCTTCCCGTCGTCGACGTGAATCGGTGGCCCGACACGCTGCCGATGCCGCGGGTGGCGCCGCGCGCGGGCGCCCCGGGGCCTGATAGCGAGTGCAGCCTGCTCTACACCTCCGGCACCACCGGGCGCCCCAAGGGCTGCGTGCTCAGCAACTTCTACTACCTCAACGCGGGCGCCTGGTACCGCGGCCTGGGCGGGCGGCTCGCCATCGAGCCGGGACGCGAGCGCTTTCTCAATCCGCTGCCGCTCTTCCACATGAACTGCCTGGCGGTGACCGCGACCTGCGCGATCCTCACCGCCAGCTGCGTGATCCTGCCCGAGCGCTTCAGCCCGCGCCGCTGGTGGCGCGACGTCGTCGCCACGCGGGCCACCATCATCCACTACCTGGGCGTGATGCCGCCGCTCCTGCTCAACCAGGAGCCGGTGCCCGAGGAGACCGCGCACCGGGTGAAGGCCGGCCTCGGCGCCGGCGTCGAGCCGGAGCTGCACGAGGCCTTCGAGCAACGGTTTCGGTTTCCCCTGGTGGAGGTCTGGGGGATGACCGAGACCGGGCGCATCTTCTCGGACTGCCTCGAGCCGCGCGCGATCCGCACGCGCGCCTTCGGACGTCCCCGCGACGGCTTCGAGGGCCGCGTGGTCGACGACCAGGACCGCGAGGTCCCGCCCGAGACTCCGGGGGAGCTGGTCGTGCGCTGGGGCGGACCCGAGGGGCCGCGCCACGGCTTCTTCTCCGGCTACCTCAAGAACGACGAGGCCACGCGCGAGGCCTGGCGGGGCGGGTGGTTCCACACCGGCGACGTCGTGCGCCGGACCGCCGACGGCATGCTGATCTTCGTGGACCGCAAGAAGAACATCATCCGGCGCTCCGGGGAGAACATCGCGGCCGCGGAGGTCGAGGCGACGCTGCAGGCCCACGAGACGGTCGCCCAGGTGGCGGTGGTGGCGGCGCCCGACGAGATCCGCGAGGAGGAGGTCATGGCCTGCGTCGTGCCGATGCCCGGCGTGACCGCCGATCGGGCCCTCGCCGAGCGGCTCTGCGACTTCTGCCTGGAGCGCCTGGCCTACTTCAAGGCGCCCGGCTGGGTGCTCTTCGTCGAGAGCCTGCCCACGACCGGCACCCAGAAGGTCCAGAAGACCCAGATCTTCCCGCCGGGCGAGGATCCGCGGCGCCGGCCGGGCGTCGTGGACCTCCGCTCCCGCAAGAAGCGCGGCTGAGCCGACGCGCCGGGCCCTGCGGCCATGCGCGGAGCCCGCACGCGCATGCGCTAGAATAACGGCCATGGCCATTCCCGAGCGCTCCGTGCTCCTGGGCGATCTGCTGCGCCGCCGCATCCTGGTCCTCGACGGCGCGATGGGCACCATGATCCAGGGGCGGGGGCTCACCGCCGCCGACTTCGGCGGGGCCAAGTACGAGGGCTGCAACGAGCAGCTCAACCTGACCAGGCCCGACGTCATCGCCGACATCCACGC
>DATFGS010000140.1:0-2858 GCA_035249225.1 Candidatus Methylomirabilota bacterium
ACCCTCTCGCGCCGCGCCAGCGTGCAGCGCCGCGCGCGCCAGGAGGCGCTCGCCGACGGCCTCATCGTGCTCGACGAGCAGCTCCACCTCGCCCAGCCCGACGGGCGGGCCTTCCGCGAGGAGCCGCTGCGGCTCCTCAAGGTCTTCTGGCACAGCCACCAGCTCGGTTTCGAGCTCGGGGTGGACGTGGAGCGGGCGATCGAGGACTCGCTCGATCTGATCGACGATGCCTTCCGGGTCTCGCCGGAGGCCCGCGATCTCTTCCTCGGCATCTGCCGGAGCTGGGGACGGACCGCGCAGACGCTGCGGGAGATGCACGAGCTCGGCGTGCTCGGCCGCTACCTGCCCGAGTGGGGGGCGCTGACCTGCCTCGTGCAGTACGACGTCTACCACAAGTTCACCGCCGACCAGCACTCGCTGATCGCGGTGCAGAACCTGGAAGCGCTCGCTCCCGGGCAGTCGCCGGACTCGGAGGGCAACGCGCAGGTAGTGAGCGAGCTCGAGCGCCCGGGCCTGCTGATGCTGGGCATGCTGCTGCACGACATCGGCAAGGGCAAGGGGCACGGCCACGTGGCCAAGGGCATCCCGCTGATCGAGGCCCTCGCCGCGCGCATCGGGCTGCCTCCCGAGGACGCCGACAAGGTGGTTTTCCTGGTCGCCCACCACCTGACCATGTCGCACATCGCCCAGCGCCGCGACATCGACGACCCGAAGACGATCGAGACCCTCGCGGAGGTCTGCAAGACCCCCGAGCGGCTGCGCATGCTCTACCTGCTCACCTGCGCCGACATGCGCGCGGTGGGGCCCGGCGTGATGACCGGCTGGCAAGCCCAGATCCTCTGGGATCTCTACGCCCGCGTGCTCGCGCGCCTCACCGGCGGTCAGCGGGAGCGGCCCACCCGCGAGAGCGTCGGCCAGCGGGTGACCGGGGCCATGCGCGGCGACGTGGCGCGCACCGCGGTGGCCGCACACCTGGCGCTGCTCTCCGACCGCTACCTCACCACCACCTCGCCCCAGCGTATCGCCGCGCACCTGCGGCTGCTCGATCGGCTCGCCGGCGGCGGCGTGGTCGCCACCGAGCTGTTCCACCATCCCGATCTGGGCTCCTCCGAGCTGGTGGTGGCCACCCAGGACGTGCCCGGCCTCTTCTCGCTCATCGCGGGGACGCTGGCCTCCCAGGGCATCAACATCCTCTCCGCCCAGATCCACACGCGCGCCGACGGCATCGTGCTGGACACCTTCCAGGTGAACGATCCCTTCGGCGAGGCGGTCACCGAGGAGGCGCGCTGGCGGCGCACCCTCGAGGCGCTGCGGCGCGTGCTGCGGGGCGAGGAGAGAGTGGAGGATCTGCTCGCGCGGCGGCGGGCGGTGTACCCGACCGGCGAGGGGGTGGCCGGCCCGCCCAAGATCTCGGTGGACAACCAGATCTCGGACAGCCGCACCGTGGTGGAGGTGAAGTGCCCGGACCGCGTCGGGCTGCTCTATGTCATCACCCGCACGCTCTCCGCGCAGGGGCTCGACATCGCGAGCGCGCGGATCGCCACCGAGATCGATCAGGCCTACGACACCTTCTACGTGACCGACCGGCAGGGCCGTCGCCTCGAGGACGAGGTGGCGATGGCCCGCGTGCGGGAGAGCCTGGAAGACGCCTTGCTCAAGCCACTCTAGATGCTGAGGCACTACAAGGCCTCGCTGACCCGGCTCGGCGATCCGGTGGCGCGCGCCCTCCTCCGGGCCCACGTCCGGCCGAATCACCTCACGATGGTCGGGCTCGGGATCAGCATCCTGGCCGCGTGCGCGTTCGCCCAGGGACGGCTCCGGGTGGGCGCGGTGCTGCTCACGCTGGCCGGTCTCTTCGATTTCTTCGACGGCTCGCTGGCGAGGCTCGCCAACAGCGTGAGCGCCTTCGGGGCCTTCCTCGATTCGGTGGTGGATCGCTACTCCGACCTGGTCCTGCTGCTGGGCGTGGTGCTCTACTACCATCGCGCCGCCGACACCACCGGGGTCTTCCTCACGATGGGCGCCCTGGTGGGCACCATCATGACCAGCTACACCAGGGCCCGGGCCGAGTCCATGGGGGTGGCCTGCGAGGTCGGGCTCATCGAGCGCCCCGAGCGGCTCATCCTGCTGATCGCGGGCGCGACCTTCAACCAGCTCACCCCCGCCATGATCGCGCTCGCGGTGCTCACCAACGTGACCGCGCTCCAGCGCATCCTCTACATGCGGCGCGCCGCCACCCGCGAGCAGATCCTGCACTGACCGCGGAGCAGCGGCCGACGCGGGGGTGGCTGGTACACTGGCAGGCATGAGGCGCTTCACCGCGGCGGCGTGCCTGGTGTCCGTGGTGCTGGTGGGGGCCGCCCCGGCGGGCCTCTCCCCGGACCTGCGGGAGCGGTTCGCGGCCGGGCTGGCCGCGCACAAGGCCGGCGACTGGCCCACCGCGACCCGCGAGTTCGCCGATCCCGCGTGGGCCGGCACCCCGCTCGAGGACTACGCGCTGCTCTTCCAGGCCGAGAGTCAGCTTCGCCAGGGCGACCTGGCCGCGGGGCTGGCCCTCGCCACCCAGGCCACCGATCGCGCGCCCGAGAGCGGGCTCACCGCGTCGGCGCTGGCGCGCGCGGCCGCGGTCCGGCGCGACGCGGGTGATCCGGCCGGCGCGGTGGCGGTGCTGCAGCGCGTGCTCACGCGCCTGGGCGACACGCCGGACGCGACGCGGGCGCGCTACGCGCTCGGCGAGGCGCTGCTGGCCGCGGGGGACCAGAAGGAGGCCGCGCGGCTGTTCCAGGTGGTGTGGCTGCAGGCGCCCGCCACCCTGGGCGATGCGACGGAGCGCCAGCTCAAGGCCCTGGCCGACGCGG
>DATFGS010000141.1:0-7284 GCA_035249225.1 Candidatus Methylomirabilota bacterium
TCTACGGGTTCTTCGGCGCGGGCGCGGCGGCGGGGACCGCGGCCGGAGCTGCCGCGGGAGCCGCGGCGGGAACCACGGCGCGGCCGGTCATCTCCGCGTACTTCGCCTTCAGGTCGCGCATGAGCGCGGCGTACGACGAGCTGCGGATGATCCGGTCGAACTGCCCGCGGTAGTTCGCGACGAAGCTCACGCCCGAGACCGCGACGTCGTAGACCACCCACCGGGAGCCGACCTGGTGGAGGCGATAGTCAACCGGGATCTCCGCGCCGCGCCCCGTGACGATCTTGGAGCGAACGGTGGCGAACTCGCCGTCCACGGTCTCGCTTAGGTACACGATCTGCTCGCCCGAGTAGTTCTCGAGCCGTCCGATGTAGGCGTGGCCGAGGAGCTGCTTGAAGATCGCGACGAACTCCGCCTGCTCCTGCGGGGTGCGCTCGCGCCAGTGCAGCGCGAGCGAGCGCCGGGACATCTCCTGGAAGTCGAAGAGCCGGTCGGCGATCCGCTGAACCTCGAGACGCCGCTGGTCCTGGGCGACCGGCGCGGCGAGTTGTCCATCCTGAACGATCTGCAGAACCTGCTCGGTGGCCTTCTGCACGACCTGGGTCGGGCTCACCTCGGGTTGGACGCCGCCGCCTGCCGCGAGCAGGAGCCACATCGCCAGTGCCTTTTGCATGATTCCCTCCGGGGGGTCTCGCCCGGTGGACCGGGCGGCTCCCGACCCTGGACGGAGCATGGCTCATGCCAGGCCGGATGCCGGCTAAGAGGGTGAATTCGCGGGCTCCTGAGGCTCGCACGGTGACGGGATTCGTCAGCGGCGGGACGCCCGTCACGAGCCGGACGGGGTCAGGAAGCGGAGGCGGCCAGGGTCTCCCGGGTGACACGCTGAAGCGCCAGCATGTCGAAGGGCTTGGTCAGGATCGGCACCGGCAGGTCCGTGATGAGCGTCGCGTAGTCCGTGTGCTCCGAGGTGCCGGTGATGAAGACGAAGCGGCGCGCCAGCTCGGGTCGGGTCCGCTCGAGCTCCCGGTAGAGGCCGAGCCCGTCGAGGCCGGGCATGCGCAGATCGCTGAGGATGAGGTCGTACGCGCGGCGGCCAAGGCACTCGAGCGCGACGAGGCCGTCCGACGCGGTGTCCACGTCGTAGCCATCGCCGGTGAGCACGTCGGTGATGAGCTGCGCGATGATCGGCTCGTCGTCCACCACCAGGACCAGCGGGCGCGAAGGAGCGGCCATGCCCGCTGGTAGAGCAAGACGCGGGCCAGCCCAATGCGGCCGGGAAATCAGGCGATTCGGCCGCGCCGTGGGCCGGCGCCCACAGAAATCGTCAGGCCGGGGCCGGAAATGAGCACCGGCGCTACGCGGGCCGAAGCCGCCTTCGGGCCGCCACGCTGCGGATGCCGAGCCAGAGGCGGCCGATCCAGACGAGGAGCACCAGCAGCGCCGCGTCCGCGAGCGCGTACCACCACCAGTTATTCAGCTTGAGCCCGAGGTATTCCTTGGCGAGCGTGAGCACGAGCAGGTGATGGAGGAAGTAGAGCATCAGCGCGGTGCGCCCGAGGACCACCAGCCACTCGGCGGGCAGGCGTCGGACCTCGACCGCGTAGTAGGCGAGGCCGAGCAGGCAGAAGACGGAGCCGAGGCAGAGGAAGCTCGTGACCCCGCGGGCGATCCAGTGGTTGTTCACGATGAAATCGCGCTTGAAGGCCAGCGAGAGGTGGAGCGGCGTGCCGTGCGCCCAGTCCCAGATCGCGAACACGGCCAGGCCGACGAGGCCCGCGGCGGCCATGCGCGCGAGGTAGCGGGCGCGCCGCTCCGCGCTGTCCTGGAGCGCGAAGACCCAGCCGAGGGCGAGCCCGATCCACACGATGGCGAGCCACGGCCACGGGGCGAACTCGAAGAAGAAGATCCGCCCCAGCACGTGATGGTCGGGCAGCCAGGCCACGATCTCCTCGTGCCGGATCGAGAACAGCGCGAAGAAGCCGAGCGCGAACGCCACCAGCAGGTAGCGAGCGGCCCGCCGGTGCAGGACGAGCATCGGGGGCAGGCACGTGATGATGCCGAGCCCGATGGTCTGGAGCACGCCGCCTTCCCAGAACGGCTCGTCGCGGAAGACGAGCAGATTGAGCGCCCAGCCCGCCAGGATGAGCTTCGCGCCGCGCTGGAGGAACTTCGCGGCCACCCCGAGGCTGACCGGGGCCCCGGCCTGGCGGCGCGGCGCGAACGACAGCGGCAGGCAGAAGCCGACCAGGAACAGGAAGAGCGGCGCGCCGACCGCCATGGTCGCGTAGATCATGTTGTAGCGCGGCCAGCCCATGGCGCCGTCCTGCCACCACCGGCCGGTGTGGTTCGCGATCATGAGGATGAGGGCGAAGCCCCGCACCGCGTCCAGGAACCGCAGCCGCTCCGCGGATCCGCGCTCGCCCGAGGCCGGCGCCGCCGTGCCGCCCATCCCCCGCCTGCTCGTCCCGCTAGCGCGGCTGCCTGACGGGTGTCCGCGGGGGGGCGAAGAACAGCGGGCGATTCATCCGGCCGACCGGGATCTCCACCAGCGCCGGGCGGTCCTTGTCGATGGCCTCGCGCACGAGGCGGCCGACGTCGGTCGGCTCCTTGGCGCGCAGGCCGAGGACACCGTAGGCGTCGGCCAGCTTCATGAAGTCGGGGTTCTTGAGGTCGGCGCCGTACTGGCCGCCCCAGGACTCGTCGAGATCGCGCGCCACGTTGCCGTAGGCGCTGTCATTGAAGACCACCGCGACCACGTTGATGCCGTGGCGGGCGGCGGTCGAGAGCTCCTGCGCGTTGAAGAGGAAGCCGCCGTCGCCGGAGACCGAGACCACCGGGCGATCCGGGCGGGCCACCTTGGCCCCGAGCGCGACCGGGTAGGCGTAGCCCAGGTTGCCGGAGTAGGACGAGGAGAGGTAGGTGCGCGGCTCGTAGACGGGCCAGAAGGGCCGCGAGTAGTAGCCGATCTGGGTCATGCCCGCCACCAGGATCGCGTTCTCGGGCGTCGCGGCGCGGAGCGACTTGATGATGGAGGCGTTGGGCTCCATCGTGTTGTCGGCGGCGATCTTCGCGCGGAGCGCCTCGTGCTCCGCCTTGCGCGAGGGCCGGGGCGGGGACGCCGCGCGCAGCCGCTCCAGGAGCGCCTCGAGGGTGGCCCGCGCGTCGCCGACCAGGCCGAGCGTGTTCCGGTGATTGCGCCCGATCTCGCGCTCGTCCGCGTCGATCTGGACGATGCGCGTGCCCGGTTTGAAGGTCACCAGGGCCAGTCGCGTGCCCACCGCGAGGACGACGTCCGCCTCGTGGACGTGGTTGCGCAGCGGCGAGTCGCGCCAGTAGGCGGCGCCGAGCGAGAGCGTGTTGTGATCGCTCACCGCGCCCTTGCCCTCGGCGGACTGGGCTACCCCGGCCTGCAGATGCTCGGCCACCGCGGCGAGCGCGTCGTGCGCGCCGGAGAGGTGCACGCCGCCGCCCGCGTAGATCAGCGGCGCGCGCGCGCTCAGCAGCAGCTCGGCCGCGCGGTCCACGTCGCGCGCCGCCGCGGCGGGGCGGGGAACCTCGGTGGGCGGCAGGAGCTCGACGAGGCCCTCGTCCTCCATCGTCTCGGGCGGCATCTCGAGCTCGACGGGGCGCGGCCGGCCCGACCGGAGCTGGATGGCCGCCTCGCGGACCGCGGCGGGGACGTCGGCGACCTGCACCACGCGCTTGCGCCACTTGGTGACCGGCGCGATGCAGTCGAGCTGGTCGTTGACCTCGTGGAGTAGCCCGATGTCCTTGCCGATGCTGTCGCGCGGGATCTGGCCGGAGAGGATCAGCACCGGCGAGGAGGCGGAGTAGGCGGTGGACAGGCCGGACATCGCGTTGAGAAGGCCTGGGCCCGGCACCACCAGGGCGGTGCCGAAGCTGCCGCCCGCCCGCGCGTAGCCGTCGGCCATGAAGGTGGTGGCCTGCTCGTGGCGCGTGGTGATGAAGCGGATGCGTGGCTCCGCGCGCAGCGCCGCCATGACCCCGTAGAGCTGCACGCCGGGCAGCCCGAAGATCACGCGGACGCCTTCGGCGTAGAGGGAGCGTACCAGGGCTTCGCCGCCGGTCATCGGGATCGCCGTCATCTCTCGTCTCTCCTGTGGCCTCGCCTCAGGGCGCCTGCACGGCGCCGGCCTGGGCGAGGTCGTCGATCTCGCGGTCCTTGTAGCCGAGTAGTCCGGTGAGGACGGCGCGGGTGTGCTCGCCGACCCGGTAGGGCGCCGGGCCCGCGGGCGTGACCGCGCGGCCGTCGAGGTGGAACGGCGCCGCGGTGACGCGGACGGCGCCGCGGGCCGGATGCGGCACGGTGGGGAAGGCGCCGCGCGCCTGCAGATGCGGGTGCGCGGCCACCTCCTCCGGCATCAGCACCGCGGCGGCGGGAATGCGCGCGCCCCGAAGTGCGTCCAGGGCGTCGTCCACCGTGGCGAAGCGCGCGAGCCACTCGCCGATGATGTCGCGCAGCGAGGGCCAGTTGCGCCGGCGCTGGTCCGGGGTCTCGAAGCGCGGGTCGGCGGCCAGGTCGGGCCGGCCGAGGAGCGCCTGCAAGCGCGGCCACAGCGCGGCGGCGCCGCCGGTCTGGAGCGCGAGATGCCGGCCGCCCACCGCGAAGACCCCCATCGCCGGGCGCGGGGAGCCCTGCGCCTCGCCGCCGTTCAGCACCGCCGCGTAGGAGACGTCGTCGGCCGCGATCAGGGCCTCGAGCATGGAGACGTCGAGGTAGGCGCCCTGGCCGGTGCGATCGCGGCGTCTGAGCGCGGCCAGGATGGCGCCGAAGGCGTGCGTGCCCGCGAGCACGTCGGCGGCCTGCAAGTTCGACGCGCGCGGCGACGGCTGATCGCCCTGGTCGAGGTACATCATGCCGGAGGCCGCGTTGATGATGTGGGCGAAGGCCTGGCGCTCGCGCCACGGGCCGGTCTGGCCGAAGCCCGAGATCGAGCAGTAGACGAGGTCGGGCTTGATCACGGCCATCGCGGCGTAGCCCAGGCCGAGCTTGTCGACGACTCCGGGCGCGAAGTTCTCGACGAAGACGTCGGCGACCCGGCAGAGATCGGCCACGACCCCGCGGCCCTGCGGGTGGCTCAGGTCCACCGCGACGCTCTCCTTGCCCACGTTGATACGGATGAAATAGGTCGACTGGTCGGCGCGGCCCGGCTCGAGCTGGAGGTGGTTCTTGCGCATGTCGTCGCCCTCGCCGGGCCGCTCGATCTTCACCACGCGCGCGCCCAGGTCGGCGAGCAGGCGCGTGCAGTAGGGGCCGGCGAGCACGCGGGTGAGATCGAGGACGACAAGATCGGAGAGCGGCCCGGACGCGTCGCGCACCGGGCGAGTATAGCGCGGCAATTGACGAGGCGCACCTGGCCCCCTAGACTCGGCGCATGCGACGCAATCGACTCCGGGAGCTGCTGCGGGCGGGACGGCCCACGCTGGGCACGCACATCCACTCGGCGTGGCCGGCGGTGGTGGAGCTGGCCGGCCACGCGGGGGTCTTCGACTACGTGGAGTTCGCGGGCGAGTACGCGCCCTACGATCTCTTCGCGCTCGAGAACCTCGGGCGCGCGGTGAACACCTTCGAGCACCTGTCCGCGATGTTCAAGGTCGAGCAGCAGCCCCGCACCTACCTGGCGGTGCGGGCGATCGGCTCCGGCATCCAGAACGTGCTCTTCGCGGATCCGCGCACCCCCGACGACGTGCGCGAGTGCGTCCGGAGCGTGCGCGCGGAGACGCCGGAGGCGGGCGGCATCCACGGGGTGGGCATGCGGCGTGACGTCGGCTACGTGATGGACGTGGGCTCGCCCGCGTACGTGCAGGCGCTCGACGACGCGGTGGTGGCGGTGATGATCGAGAAGGCCTCCGCGGTGGAGAACGTGGAGGCGATGCTCTCGGTGAAGGGGGTGGACATGGTGCAGTTCGGCCCCGCCGACTACTCGATGAGCATCGGGCTGCCGGGCCAGTGGAGCCACCCGCGCGTGATCGAGGCGGAACGGCACGTGATCAAGACCGCGCTCCGGCTCGGGGTCGCCCCGCGGGCCGAGATCTCGCACCCGAACGAGGCCAAGGCCTATCTCGACCAGGGCGTCCGGCACTTCTGCATGGGCTGGGACGTGAGCGTGCTGTTCGACTACTTCAAGACCGAGGGCGGCGCCCTGCGCGACCTGCTGGGCGCGGGCTAGCCCCCGAGGCCGCCGCCCATGGCGCCCCCTCCGGCGCGCGCCGCGGCCGCCGGTGTCGTTCTTCCGCTCCTCGCGTGGGTTCTCCTCTGGGCCCTGCTCGCGGGCGGCTGCGGCGACCGGCCCGTCGCGGGCGCGCCGATCACCCTGGTCTTCAAGCACGCCAAGATCCTGGGGCCCGCCGATCCGGTGCCCGGGCTGCTCCGCCGTTTCGAGGCGGATCACCCCGGCGTGCGCGTGCAGAGCGAGGCGCTCACCTGGAGCTCGGACGAGCAGCACCAGTTCTACGTCATCAACCTGGAGGGGGGCAGCCCCCCCTTCGACGTGATGATGCTCGACGTGATCTGGGTGCCCGAGTTCGCGCGGGCGGGCTGGATCCTGGATCTCACCCCGTCGGTGCCCGCGGCCGAGCGCGACGCCCACTTCCCGAGCGCGATCGAGCCCGCGATGCAGGACGGGCGGCTCTGGGCGCTGCCGTGGTTCATGAACGTGGGCCTGCTCTACTACCGCGCCGACCTGCTCGCCAAGTACGGCTTCCGCCCGCCCGAGACCTACGACGAGCTGATCGAGCAGGTGCGGCGGATCCGGGCGGGGGAGCGTGATCCGCATCTCGACGGCTACCTCTGGCAGGGCAAGCAGTACGAGGGCGGCATGGTCAACGTGCTGGAGGCGCTCTGGGCCAACGGGGCCCGCCTCCTCGACGAGGCCGGGCGGCCGTTCCCGGAGGCGGAGCGGGCCCGGGAGTCCCTCGCCTTCCTGCGCGGCCTCATCGAGAGCGGGGTGAGCCCGGGCTGGGTCACCGCGGGGGACGAGGAGCTGACGCGCCGGCCCTTCGGCGACGGCCGCGCGATCTTCCTGCGGGGCTGGCCCTACGCGCTCGATCTGTTCGAGCTGCCGGACTCGCGCGTGCGGGGCAAGGTGGGCGTCGCCCCGCTGCCGCGCCTGCGCCACGGACCGGTCGGCGCGGCCTCCACGGGAGGCGCGCACCTCGCGGTGAGCGCGCGCACGCGGCATCCGGCCCTGGCGGTGGAGCTGGCGCGCTTCCTCACGAGCGAGATCGCCCAGCGGGCCATGACCGAGGGCGCCGCGCTCCGGC
>DATFGS010000142.1:0-9200 GCA_035249225.1 Candidatus Methylomirabilota bacterium
CCGCCGGCGGCACCGTGCTGCTGGCGATCGACCTCGCCGCGGCGGCGCCGGCGGGCTGGCTCTGGCTGAGCGTCCCCGCCGCGTGGCTCACGCTCTGGATCTGGCGGCGGAGGCGCGCCCGCGCGTGAGCGATCTGCCCGCGTGGCGGCAGGGCGACCTGCCGCACGCGCCCGCCTACACCCCGATCAATCTGGTCCGGGTCATCGGGCCGGGGGCGATCCTGCTCGGGCTCTCGCTGGGCGCGGGCGACTGGCTGCTCGGCCCGGCGATCGCCTCCGCCTACGGCCCGACCCTCCTGTGGATCTGCACGCTGTCGATCCTCTTCCAGGCCGCGCTCAACGCGGAGATGGCGCGCTACACCCTCGCCACCGGCGAGCCCGTCTTCACCGGCTTCATGCGCCAGCGGCCCGGCGCGGGGTTCTGGGCCGCCGGCTACTCGCTCCTCCATCTCGCCCAGGTGGGCTGGCCCGGCTGGGCGCTCGCGGGCGGCTCCGCGCTGGCCGCGCTGCTGCTCGGCCGCGTGCCGCGCGCGGAGGACCGCGACGCGGTGGTCGGCCTCGGGTACCTGATCTTCCTCGGCGCGGCCGCGCTCGTGCTGCTCGGCCGGCGCGCCCACCGGGCGTTCGAGATCGCCGAGTGGATCATGATGGCGTGGATGCTGGGGTTCCTCGTCGCGCTGGCCGCCCGTTTCGTGCCGGGACCGGCGTGGTCGCGCCTGGCGTGGAGCTTCGCGGGTCGCCCGCTATGGGAGCCGGGCTTCGTCCCGACGAGCTTCCCGGCCGCCACGATCGACTGGGCGCTCGTCACCGCGTTCGCGGCCTACTCCGGCGCGGGCGGCACCATCAACGCCATGCTCACCTACTGGCTGCGCGACAAGGGCTTCGGCATGGCGGGCACGGTGGGGGCGCAGCCGACGCCGGTGGGCGATCAGACCATCCTGCTGCCGCGCGAGGGAGCCATCTTCCCGCCCAGCGAGGCGAACCTCGCGAAGTGGCGCGAGTGGTGGCGCTACCTGCGGGCGGATCTCTCGTACCTCTGGACGGCGGGCTGCCTGATCGGCATGGGGTTGCCGGTGCTGCTCGCGCTCGACGCGGTGCCGGCGGGCACCGACATGGGCGGCTTCGGGGCCGGCGCGGTCTTCGCCCGCGAGCTGGCCCGGCGCTACTCGGCCCTGCTCTGGCTCCCCGCGCTGCTGACCACGCTCTGGATCTTCTTCTCGACCCAGGTCGGTATCGTGGAGGGCTTCACGCGCAACGTGACCGAGATGCTCTGGACCGCGGGCCTGCGGCCGGCGAGCGCGGGCCGCGTCTACTACCCGGTGCTCGCGCTCTTCGTGATCGCGGGGTGCCTCGCCATGACGGTGGCGGATCCCCTCACCCTGATCGTGATCGGCGCCGACGTCGCGGCGGTGAACTTCTCGGTGCTGTCCTTCCACACCCTGCGCTTGAATCGCGCGCTCCTGCCGGAGGCGCTACGACCCCCGCGGTGGCGCGAGACGGTGGTCGCGGTGGGGGGCATCGGCTTCGCGGCGCTCGCGCTCCTCGCGACGGCGGCCCGACTCGGGCTGCTCGCCGGCTCCGGCGGCTGAGCTACCCGCCGCCGAGCTCGCGGCCGTTCACCAGCACGAGCTTCAGATCGGCGAGCGCCTCGATGCGCTCGGCCGGATCGCCCGCCACCGCGATCAGGTCGGCCGCGTAGCCGGGCGCCACGCGGCCGGTCACCTCGCCCAGACCCAGGCAGTCCGCCGCGGTGACGGTGGCGGACCGGATCGCCTCGAGCGGGGTCATGCCGTACTTCACCATCAGCGCGAGCTCGGGCAGCAGGGAGCCGTGGAAGTTGAGCGGGGTGCCCGAGTCGGCCCCCGCTGCGATGCGCACGCCCGCGCGATGCGCGAGCTGGAAGCTCGCCACGTGCGCGGGCACGACCTGCTCGGACTTGCGGACCATGAACGGCGGGATCCCCGCGGCCAGCCCGCCCGCCGCGATGGCAATGGGCGCGTTCAGGGTCGGCACCAGGAAGGTCCCGTCGCGCCGCATGTGGGCCACGATCTCCTCGGTGAGGAAGACGCCGTGCTCGATCGAGGTGATCCCCGCGTCGATCGCCTCGCTGATCCCGGTCGCGGCCATCGCGTGGGCCGCGGTGCGCCGCCCCGCCTTGCGCGCCTCCTCGATGGCCGCGCGCATCTCCTCGAGCGTCATCTGGGGCGAGCCCGGCTCCACCCCCGGGGTCATCACGCCGCCGGTGGCGATGATCTTGATCACGTCCGCCCCCGCCTTGAGCTGCTCGCGCACCGCCTTGCGCGCGTCGTCGGGCCCGTCGGCCTCGCGGCCGAGCCAGTGGCCGTGCCCGCCGGTCATGCATACCGGCCGCCCCGCGGCCAGGATGCGCGGCCCGTCGATGAGCCCCTCCTGGATGGCCCGGCGCGCGGCGATCTCCACGTACTCGCGGCCGCCCAGGTCCCGCACCGTGGTCACGCCCGCGCGCGCGGTCTCCCGGGCGCGCAGCAGGGCCTTGATCGCGGTCAGGGCCAGCGGCTCCTCGCGCAGCGGCCGCACCGGATCGGCCTCCGCCCCGAAGCAGAGGTGCACGTGGCAGTTGATGAGCCCGGGCAAGAGGGTGTGGCCGGCCAGGTCCACCCCGTTGCCCCGCGGCGCCCGCGCGTCGTCCACCACCGCGGTGATCAGGCCGCCCTCGACGACCACGGATCGCCCCCGCACCGGCTCCGCCCCGGTGCCGTCGATGATCCGCGCCCCACTGAGTACCAGCGTTCCAGAGCTGTCCATGGCGCCTCGGGTCAGAGTTTGAGCCGCGGGTCGAGCGTGTCGCGCAGGCCGTCGCCGAAGAGGTTGATGCCGAGCACGGTGACGAGGATCGCGAGGCCCGGGAACGTGGCCAGCCACCACGCGGTCGAGAGGTAGACGCGGCCGTCGGCGAGCATGCCGCCCCAGGTGGGCGTGGGCGGCTGCACGCCCAGCCCCAGGAACGACAGCGCCGACTCGATCACGATCACCCGCGCCATGTCGAGGGTGGCCACCACCAGCCACGGCGTGAAGGTGTTAGGCAGCACGTGGGTCACGAGGACCCGCCAGTGCCGGCTGCCGAGCGCGACCGCGGCGTGCACGTACTCGCGCTCGCGGATCGAGAGCACCTCGCCCCGGACGACCCGCGCGTAGACCACCCAGGACGACACCCCGATGACGATGATGATGTTGCGAAGGCTCGGCCCCAGCACCCCGATCACCGCGATCGCGAGCAGGATGAACGGGAAGGCGAGCTGGACGTCGGCCAGGCGCATCAGGAAGTCGTCCATGCGGCTGCCGAAGTAGCCGGCCACGAGCCCGATGATCATGCCGAGCACGCCCGAGATCAGCACCGCGGCCAGTCCCACCAGCAGGGCGATCCGCGAGCCGAAGACGATGCGCGAGAGGATGTCGCGCCCGAGGTGATCGGTGCCGAGCGGGTGCACGCGGCCCTGCGCGTCCTGCCAGCCGGGCTCACGCAGCCGCTGGCCGATGTCCTGCTCCAGCGGATCGAACGGGGCCACGAGGGGCGCGGCCACCGCGGCCAGCATGACCATCAGCACCACCAGCATGCCGAACAGCGCGGTGCGCCGCCGCACCAGCCGCCGCAGCAGCGTCACCCACTCCCGGTCCGCCCAGGGGCGCGGGCGCGCGAGCCGGGCCGCCTCGGCGGCGGCGGGATGCAGGTGTGCGCCCTCGGCGGGAGTGGACGGCGGGAGCGCGGCCATCAGCGGTACCGGATGCGCGGATCGAGGTAGGTGTAGACGATGTCCACGAGGAAGTTGACGATCACGAAGGTGCTGGCGAGCAGGAACACCGCGGACTGCACGACCGGGTAGTCGCGGTTGAAGATGGCCTGCACCGAGAGCCGGCCGACTCCCGGCCACGCGAAGATGGTCTCGGTGATCACCGACCCGCCGAGCAGCGTGCCGAGCTCGATCCCCACGATGGTGACGATCGGGATCGCCGCGTTCTTGAGCGCGTGCTTCCACACCACCGGCGGCTCGCCGACCCCCTTGGCGCGCGCGGTCCGGATGAAGTCCTGGCCCAGCACCTCGAGCATCCCCGAGCGCGTGAGCCGCGTGATGCGCGCGGTGGTGAACAGCCCGAGCGTGATCGCGGGGAGGATCAGGTGCTCGAGGCCGCCGCGGCCCGAGGAGGGCAGCCAGTTCAGCCGCACCGAGAAGACCAGGATCAGCATGATCCCGAGCCAGAAGGTCGGCATCGCCTGGCCGAGCAGCGCCACCACCGTCGAGACGTAGTCCACCGCGGTGTTCCGCCGGACCGCCGACACGATCCCGGCCGGGATCGCCAGGCACAGCGCGATGAGGAGCCCGGCTCCCGCGAGCTGGAAGGTCGCGGGCAGGCGCTCGACCACGAGGGCCATCGCGGGCTCTCCGTGGCGCAGGGACTCGCCGAAGTCGCCCCGCACCGCGCCCTTGAGGAAGCGGAGGTACTGGACCGCGACCGGGTCGTCGAACCCCATCGCGGTGCGGAACTTAGCGATGTCGTCCGCGGTCGCGTCGGGCGGCAGCAGGAGCGCGGCGGGGTCGCCGGTCAGGTGCAGGATCAGGAACACCACCACCGAGACGCCGAAGAGGACGAGCAGCGATTGCCACAGCCGGCGCAGCAGGTACGACTTCACGAGCCGACGCGCTCCAGCCGGGCCACCGCCTCGATGTGCGGGGTGTGCGGGAACATGTCGACCGGCTGCACCCACTCGAGCCGGTAGCCGCCGCGCACCAGCTCGCCCAGGTCGCGAGCCAACGTGGTGGGGTTGCACGACACGTAGACGATGCGGCGCGCGCCGAGCGTGATGAGGGCGTGCAGCGCCTTGGGATGGAACCCCGCGCGCGGGGGATCGGCCACCACCACCTCCGCGGTGACCCCCTTGGCGATCAGGGAGGGCAGCACGAAGCGGACCTCGCCGCACACGAACGTGCAATTGGTGATGCCGTTGGCCGCCGCGTTCACCCCCGCGTCGTCCACCGCGGCCTGGGTCACCTCGACGCCGTAGACCCACCGGGCGCGCCGGGCCAGGAGCAGGCTGATCGCGCCGGTGCCCGAGTAGAGGTCGTAGACCGTCTCGGTTCCGGTCAGCCCCGCAGACTCGATGACGAGCTCGAAGAGGCGCTCGGCCTGCCGGGTATTGGTCTGGAAGAACGAGCTGGCCGAGACCTGGAAGGTGAGCCCGCCCATCCCCTCGCGGATGTGGTCGCGGCCGCCCAGCAGGTGCTCCTCGACGCCGACCGCCACGCTGGCCTTCTTGGGGTTCACGTTCATGACCACGCTGGTCGTGCCCGGATCGCGGGCCTGCAGGCGCTCGGCGAGCGGCGCCAGCTCGGAGACCGCGGGCGCGGACGTCACCACGTTGGCCATGAGCTCGCCGGTGTGGGTGCCCTCCCGCAGCATGAGGAAGCGCAGCAGGCCCTCGCCGCTGTCCTGGTCGTAGACGGTGAGCCCGCGCTCGATGAAGAACGCGCGCCCCTCGCCCAGGAGCGCGTTCATGCGATCGGACTGCAGCAGGCAGCGGTCGATGTCGAGCACCGAGTCGTAGCGGTCGGCCTCGTGGAGCCCCACCACCAGGGGCTCCTTCGCGCTCCGCGCCACCGTGAACTCCATCTTGTTCCGGTACCCGAAGGTCTCCCGGGCGCCGATGATGGACCGGACCTCGACGCCCTTGAGCCCGCCGAGGCGCTCCAGCGCGTCGACCACCTGCTTGGCCTTGAAGGCGAGCTGGGCGGGGTAGGCCATGTGCTGGAGGCGGCAGCCGCCGCAGCGCCCAAAGTATGGGCAGGGCGCGTCCACGCGCTGCGGCGAGGGCTCCTCGATGGCGTCGATGACCCCGCGCCCGAAGCGCGAGCGCACCTGCACGAGCCGCACGCGGAGGCGATCGCCGGGCAGGCCACCCGGGACGAAGACCACGTAGCCATCGGCCCGGCCGACGCCCTCGCCCCCGAAGGCCAGGTCGTCGATCGTCAGGGACAGAATCTCCCCGCGCTTGGGTCGGGCCATGGTAGCGACACTATAAATGTCGCTACGATCTGAGTCAATTTGCCCCGCCTCGTTCAAGCTAGCGACTACATACCGGCTCAAGTATCATGGATCCACGATGGGATCGGCCCGCTCGTCCTTCCCGGTCCGCGTTGGCACGATGCTGACCGCCGCCGTACCCGCCCTCGGAGAGCGTCTGCTCGCCGAGCGCATCCGTCAGGGCTGGCGCGGCGCCGTCGGCGCGGAGCTGGCCCACCGCACCCGGCCTGGTGAGCTGCGGGCAGGCACGCTCACGGTGATGGCCGACAATTCCCCCTGGCTCCAGGAGCTCTCCATGCGATCCGCGGAAGTCCTCGAAGCGGTCCGCGCCCGGTTCGGCCCGTCCGTGACCGCGCTGCGCCTCGGCCTGGCCGGCCCCGCCCCGGCCCCCGAGCGCCCGGCCCCTCGCCGCACCGCCCCCGCGGCTCCCCTGCGGCTCGACGCCGACGAGATGGCCCTCGTGGAAGGTGCCGCCGCGCCGGTGCGCGACGAGGCGCTGGCCTTCACCGTTCGCCGCATCATGGCCAAGGGCCTGATCGCGCGCCGGGGCGGGGTCGTCCTCGCGCTCCTGCTCGCGGCGGGTACGGTCGCGGGCTGCGCGACCACCCGGACGAGCGAGGCCGAGCCCGCCGGTCCCAAGATCATCACGATCGTGCCGCCCGGCCGCCGCGCGGTCGGCGTCCAGGGCCAGGCCTACGACCACTACGTGATCGCGCAGATGGAGGCCCGCGCCGGCCGCATGGCGCAGGCCATCGGCCAGCTCCGCGAGGCCATCAAGTTCGATCCCAACACCGCGGTCCTCTGGATCCAGCTCTCCCAGTGGCTGATCCGGGTCAACGACACCGCGGGCGCCTTCACCGCCGCGCAGAAGGCCATCGCGCTCGAGCCCGACAACGCGTCCGCCCACATGACGCTGGCCGATCTCTACAAGCGCCAGCGCAAGCCGGCGGAGGCGGAGGCCGAGCTGGAGCGCGCGGTCGCGCTCGACCCGCAGACTCCGGACGGCTACTTGGCCCTGGCCCAGCTCCACTTCGAGGGGAAGAGCTACGACAAGGCGCGCGCGGTGCTGAAGCGGCTAGTGACCGCGCGCCCGAACCTCGCCCAGGGCTACTACCTGCTCGGGCGCATCGGCATCGAGAACGAGCAGTGGGACGACGCCCTGGCCAATCTCAAGCGCGCGGTGGACCTCGACCCGGATCACGACGGGGCATGGTCCGCGCTCGGCTTCGTCTTCGAGGCCCAGAACAAGCTCGACGACGCGGTCGCGGTGTACAAGGAAGCGCTCAAGGCCAACCCCGACAACGCGGCCTTCGTGGAGCGCCTCGGCGATCTGCTCGTGAAGCTCGGGCGCTACGGCGAGGCCCAGAGCGAGATCGAGTCGCTGGTGGACTCCCTCCCCCGGGATCCGCGGGTGTGGCTGAAGCTGGGCGCGATCCACTACGAGCAGAAGCAGTACGACAAGGCGATCTCCGCCTTCCGGCAGGCGGTCGCGCTCGAGCCGGCCAACATGCGGACGCGCTACTACCTGGCCACCGCGCTGATGGACTCGGGCAAGGACGACGAGGCGCGCGACGAGCTGGAGAAGATCCTCAAGGCGGATCCCCGCTCGGTGGACGCGCGCGTGCAGCTCGGCTTCCTCCACGGGCGCGCCAAGCGCTACGACGAGGCGGTGGCCACCCTGCAGGAGGCGGTCAACCTCGAGCCGAAGCGCCCCGAGCTCTTCCTCTACCTGGGCACCGCGCTCCAGCGCGCCAGCCAGTACGATCGCGCCGCGTCCGTGCTGCGCGAGGGGCTGACGGTCGACGAGAAGAACAAGGATCTCCACTTCCAGCTCGGGGTGGTCCTCGAGAAGCAGCAGCGCTTCGACGACGCCATCAAGTCGTTCCGCCGCGTCCTCGTCATCGACCCCAAGCACGCCGAGTCGTACAACTACATCGGGTACATGTACGCCGAGAGGGGCACGAACCTGACCGAGGCCGTCCAGCTCATCCAGCAGGCCCTCGCGATCGAGCCCGAGAACGGCTACTTCATCGACAGCCTGGGCTGGGCCTACTACCAGCAGGGCCGCTACCCCGAGGCCCTGCGCGAGCTGAAGCGCGCGGTGAGCCTGGCCAAGGAAGACCCGGTGCTGTTCGAGCACCTGGGCGACGCCTACCTCAAGAACAACCTCGCGAACGAGGCCATCGAGGCGTGGGAGAAGTCGCTCCAGGTGGACCCGAACGCGCCCACCGCCCCGCAGGTGAGGACCAAGATCCGGGACGCGCGGGAGAACCAGCTCCGGGTCAAGGGTGCGCCGCCCAAGGCCGAGCAGAAGTAAGCGGCTCCGGCTGGCCGGCGGCCTCCTGCTGGCCGCCACTCTGTCCGCCTGTGCCACCACGGCGCCGCCCCCCGCGCCGCCTCCCATCGCCGAGGAAGCCCGCGCGGCCCTCGCCCGCATCGAGCAGTATCGCCGGTCGCTGGTCGACCTGCGATCGCTGGCCGACATCACGGTGCGCCGCAACGGCCGGGCCCAGCGCCTCTCCGGAGTCATGCTCCTCCTGGGCGAGCCCGCCTCGCTCCGCTTCGAGGCGCTCTCGCCCTTCGGCACCCCGGTGCTGATCGTGGCCGGCGACCCCCAGAGCCTCACGCTCTGGGAAGTGCTGGACAACCGGGGCTATCTCGCCCCGGCGTCCCCGGACGCCAACCGGCGCTGGCTCGGCCTGTCCCTTGGCGGGGAGGATCTCGTCGCGCTGCTCGCGGCCCGCGCCCGGCCGTTGCCCGACCCGACGCGGGCGGAGCTGGTGGCCCCCGACGAGACCGGCCCATCGCTCCGGCTGACCGGACGCGATGTCGAGCAGCGCATCTGGTTCGATCCGGCCAGCGGACAGGCCAGGCAGGTGGAGTGGACCGGCAAGAATCCGGCGCGGGTGACGTTCACCCCGACCCCGCCCGATGCCCCGCCGGCCGGGCTCCGGCTCGAGACGCCGGACGGGGCGCTGCGCGTGACGGTCACCTACCGCGACCCGAAGATGAACACCGGGCTCGACCCCGCGCTGCTGAAGCTGACTGTCCCGGAACACGTTAGAATTCAAGACTTCCGTTGACACTCTTTCGCAGCACATGGTAGCCTACGCTGCCTTGTCGAAGCGGTCGCGGGGGCGCGCGCAG
>DATFGS010000143.1:0-1348 GCA_035249225.1 Candidatus Methylomirabilota bacterium
CCTGCGCGCGGAACCGCTCGGCGTCCGCCGCGGCCGGCTTCTCCCAGAAGCGCCGGACCTCCCGCAGTCCCGAGCCGTCGGCACCCGCCACCGGGTCACCGGGCTCGATCCAGCCGTACCCGGGCTCCGCGCGGTCCGGCGTGATTCCGAGCAGCGTCACCAGATCGGGACGGCGCGCGCAGCCGTCGAAGGCCTGATCCACCTGCCCCATGAACGCGGCATCGTCGGAGACGAAGTGATCCGACGGCAGGAAGGCCACCGTGTCGCCCGCGGCCTGCCGGGCCGCGAGCACGAGCAGCGCGTACAGGATTCCTGGCGCGGTGCCCCGGTTCTCGGGCTGCGCCGCCAGCGCCCGCACACGCAGGTCGCCGAGGAGGGGCGTGTAGAAGCGCTCGTGGGCACGGTTGACCACCACCAGCGTCCGGTGGGGAGGCGCGACCAGCGCCGCTCGCCGGCGTGTCTCGGTGAGCAGCGCGTCGGGCCCCACGAGCGCGCAGAACTGCTTTGGCCGATCGTCGCCGGTCAGACCGCGGGTCAGAGAGCGCAGCCGCACTCCGTCGCCGCCGGCCAGGATCACGGCCCAGTGCCGGCTCATGACGAGTCTCGCGACGCGAGCTGGTCGAGCACCTTCGCGATGAGGGCGGTCCATCCGGTCTGGTGGCTCGCCCCCACGCCCGCCCCGGTGTCGCCGTTGAAGTACTCGTGGAACGGGATCAGATCCCGCCAGTGCGGATCCGTCTGGAACTTCTCGGTCGTGCCCAGCACCGGGCGGCGGCCGGCGGCATCGCGCAGGAAGATGCCGGTCAGCCGCCGCCCCAGCTCGGCGCTCGCGTCCCGGAGCGACATGAGCCGGTCCGATCCGGTCGGGCACGGCACCTTGAGGGCGTCGCCGTGGAAGTGGTGCAGCTTCTGCAGCGCCTCGATCAGCAGGATGTTCACCGGGAACCAGATCGGCCCCCGCCAGTTCGAGTTGCCGCCAAAGAGCCCGGTGCTGGACTCGGCCGGCTCGTAGGCGACCCGATACTCGTCGCCCATCACCTGCTCCACGAACGGGTGGTCCCGGTGGTACCGCGACAGCGCGCGGATGCCGTAGGGCGAGAGGAACTCGTCTTCGTCGAGCATCACGTGCAGCACCTTCGGGAGCTGATCGGCGGTCACGATGGACAGCAGGCGGCGGATGCCGCGCCCGGGCTCCTCGACCTCCTGGACGTGGTCGCGGAAGTCGGGATGGTGGTCGATGAACCACTGCATCCGCCGCTTGAAGCCGGGGAGACGATCCACGATCTCCGGCTCGAGCGTCTCGGTCGCGTAGAGCGGGATGAGCCCGACCATGGAGCGGATCTTCATC
>DATFGS010000144.1:0-3815 GCA_035249225.1 Candidatus Methylomirabilota bacterium
GTGGACCGGCCGCTGCGGCCCGGGGAGGCATTCCGGATCTTCACCGGCGCGCCGCTGCCCGAGGGCGCCGACGCGGTCGTTCCCCAGGAGGACGTGACCGAGGACGCGGGCGCCCTCGTCATCCCGCGGCGGGTGGGCGACGGCGACTTCGTGAGGCCCCGGGGCGAGGACATGAAGCGCGGCGACCGCGTGCTCGAGCGCGGGCGGGTGCTGAGCCCCGCCGATATCGGGATGCTCGCCACCGTGGGCCGGAGCCCGGTGAGCGTCATCCGGCGGCCTCGCGTGGGAATCCTCTCCACCGGAGACGAGCTGGTGGACCTGGGTGGTCGCATCGGGCCCGGCCAGATCCCGAACTCCAACAGCTACTCCCTCATCGCCCAGGTGACCGAGGCCGGCGCCCAGCCGGTGAGCCTGGGGATCGCGCGCGACCGCCTGGACGACATCGAGGCGCGGTTCCGCTGGGGGCTCGGATGCGATCTCGTGATGTCCTCGGCGGGCGTCTCGGTCGGGGAGCACGACTTCGTGAAGGCCGCGCTGGCGCGGCTCGGAGCCGAGCAGCACCTCTGGCTCGTGGACATGCGCCCGGGCAAGCCGATCGCCTTCTCGACGATCCCGCAGGAAGGCAAGGGTGCCCTCGCCCTCTTCGCGCTGCCCGGCAACCCGGTCTCGGCCATGGTCACCTTCGAGCTCTTCGTCCGCCCCGCGATCCTCCGCATGGCCGGCCACACCCGCCTCCACCGGCCCACCATCACCGCGCGCGCCCTCGCTCCGATCAAGAACGGCGACAGCCGCCGCGGCTACCTCAGAGTGACCTTGACCCCCGAGGGCGAGACCTACGGCGCCAAGCTAACGGGCACCCAGAGCTCCGGAGTCCTCCGCTCAATGGTCACCGCCGACGGCCTAGCCGTCGTACCCGGCAACACCACGATCCAGCCCGGCGAATCCGTCAAGGTGATCGTTCTGCGTCCGGGCCTCTAAGAATCACCCACGAGTCGGGCGGACAGCGCCGCGGGGGGCCGGGGGTGGGTCGGGTCACCCGTTCCCCGCCAACGACAAACAGGAACGCAACCGTCCCGGATTGGGAACGGCTCACGCCCGATAACGAGTAAGCGGGTCGTGGTGAGAGACCCACCCCCGGCCCCCCGCGGCGCTGTCCGCCCGGCTTGCGCGCTCGCTCAGGCCTTCCGGAGGAAGAGGAACCAGAGCGTTGCGCAGGCTCCGGCGCACATCGAGGCGAATGTGAGCAAGCTACCGAGCGCGAGCGTCGAGGAGTTGGTGAGGCCCTGATTGATGTTGCAGCCCTCTGCGACCAGCGCGGCGGCGCCCATCAGGAGGCCGCCGAAGAAGATCTTCGGCAAGCTGGAAGCGGCGGGGAACTTCAAGGCGAACTGGTTGGTGGTCCACGCGGCGACGAAGGCGCCCAGCGGCACGCCGAGGGCCATCAGCATGCTCCAGGTGACGCGGTTCGGGTAGCCGACCATCGGGTAGGTGAGCAGGTGGCCGGTATTGGCGGCGAAGGTGATCCCGACCGGCCGGTCGCCGAAGGTGGAGGCCCACCAGCCGACCGCGATCATCACCCCGACGGCGGCGCCGGTGGCGGGCCACGGCCACTTGCCATGCTCGGGCTCGCGCCGGCCACGCATCAGCCAGAGGCCGATCGCGACCGCGAGCACCGCGATCACGATCCACGGGGAGAGCCCCACGAGGTTGGCCAGCGTCGGGGCCGCGCCGTCTCCGACGGTGATCGCGGGCTTCTGCAGCGCGGTGCGGAGGGGCGCCAGCAGGCCGACGCCCGCGGTGGTGGCGCCGATCGCGAAGCCCACCAGCACCACCCACGCCCCGACCGCGCCTTCTCCCACGCGATACCAGATGCTGCCCGAGCAGCCGCCGGAGAGGATCATGCCGACGCCGAAGAGCAGGCCGCCCGCGATGTTCGAGGCCCAGCGCAGCGGGCGCAGGGGGATGTCCACCAGCCCCAGCGCCTCGATCGCCTGTACCCCCACCATCGCCACCAGCAGCGCGAGGATGTAGGCGCGCAGGATATTGCCGTCGCGCATCAGGACCGCGTTGGAGAGCGCGCGGGTGAGGCAGAAGCCGCCGCGCTGGATGACGTAGCCGAAGACGACGCCGGTGCCGAGAGCCGAGACCGCGAGCATCCAGGGGAGCTCGTCCATGGCCCGCCATGCTAGCGAAAAGCCGAATGTCAGTCAAAGGCTCGTGAAAATTAGCTTTTCGACCGGACAGGTGCTACGGTCAATGCCATGGTGACCGGCACGCGTGAACGGATCGCTCGCACTGCGCCCGTCCTCGGCCTCTTCCTGATCGCGGCCGCGGCGGCCGGATGTGGCACCGCCGAGAAGGCGCGTCGCGAGGCCGAGATGGCTGCGCTGGTCAAGCAGGTCGAGGAGCTGAAGAAGGGACAGGATCAGATCGGCAAGGACGTGGGGAGGCTGGCCGGCGAGCTGAAGGCGCTCGACGCGCAGGCCGCGTTCCTGGTCGGAGAGACCAAGGCGGCGGCCACCGATCGCGACCAGCTCAGGGGGGCGGTCCAGCAGCAGGACGGCGCCCTGCGGTCCCTCCGTTCCGCGCTCGACGAGACGAACCAGAAGGTGGCGACGCTGAGCGTGCCGCCGCCCGTTCCGGCGGCCGCGCCGAAGCCGGCGGCCGCCCCCCCGGGGCGCGAGGCGACCGCCGAGAAGCTCTACGCGACCGCGATGGCCAGCTTCCGCGCCGACGAGCACGGCCAGGCGGTGCTCGAGTTCACCGAGCTCATCGACAAGTTTCCCAAGCACAACCTGGCCGCGAGCGCGCAGTACTGGATCGGCGAGGCGTACTATCGCCAGCGCGACTTCAACCAGGCGGTCACCGAGTTCCAGAAGGTGCCCGATCTCTACCCGCAGAGCACGCCCGTCGCGGAGGCGCTGCTCAAGCTCGGCATGTGCTACCGCGCCCTGCACGACGTGCCGCGCGCGCGAGAGACGTGGGAGCAGGTGGTGAAGTCGCACCCGCGGACCGAGGCCGCCACCCAGGCGCGCGCGCTGCTCGCCTCCCTCGGCGGAGCCCGCTCCCCCCGGTGATCGAACCCGCCCGGTTTTGCCCCAATTTGACGGTCCGGTATACTGAGACGCACTGCGCGACTCGAGACCGTGATCGGTGAGGTGAGTGACTTCCGTGATACATGAGCGTATCCACGACGGGACGGGGCGGGGCGAGGGGACCATCCCGCGCGCGCTCACGTCCGCGGACGCCCGGTACCCCGCGCGGCTCGCGGAGGTGCCCGACGCGCCCGCGACGCTCCACGTGCGGGGCGCGCTGGTGGACGCGGACGCGCTCGCGGTGGCGATCGTAGGCTCGCGCCGGGCCACGCCCTACGGCCTCGAGGTCGCCGAGACGCTCGCCGCGGATCTCGCCGCGCGCGGCGTCACCATCGTAAGCGGGCTCGCGCGCGGGATCGACAGCGCCGCGCACCGCGGCGCGCTGCGGGTCGGCGGGCGCACCCTCGCGGTGCTGGGGTCGGGCGTGGACCTGATCTACCCGCCCGAGAACCGGCGGCTCTCCGACGAGATCGCGGAGCGCGGCGCGCTGCTCTCCCAGTTCGCGCCCGGCACGCCGCCGCTCCCGCAGAACTTCCCGGCCCGCAACCAGGTCATCGCCGCGCTGTCGCTCGCGGTGGTGGTCGTCGAGGCGGCCGAGAAGAGCGGCTCGCTCATCACCGCGCGCCTCGCCGCCGAGCTCGGCCGCGAGGTACTGGCGGTGCCCGGGCGCATCACCGCGCCCGAGAGTCGCGGCGCCAACCGGCTGATCCAGGACGGCGC
>DATFGS010000145.1:0-4676 GCA_035249225.1 Candidatus Methylomirabilota bacterium
GGGCTCCTCGACCTTCGCGGCGGCGACCGCCCGCGGTCGCGGAGGCTCGGGCCGCCGGATCGGGGCCCGCTCACGACGGGGCGGCGCAGGGGGCGCCGGATCCCGCGGGGGCTCGACGGTCTCGAGCGTGACCAGCTGCACGGGGAGCAGCGGCGGCTGCAGCGCCACCACGCTGGTCACCCAGGACTGGCCCAGGATGAGACCGGTGACCAGCCCCACGTGCAGCAGGCAGGACAGGCCGATCGGCATCGCCCGCGACCACGACAGCTCGTTGAGCACGAACCCTTCCCTCCGGAGGAGCCAGGATTGGAACCGCGACGACCCGGAGCTCCCGCGCGTCCCCAGAGTGCGCGGGACGCGGGAAACCGCGGTGAGCTACAGGATCGCGGAGGGAGGGGCGCGCCCCTGGTCGGGACTGAGGAAGCGGGCCGGTGTGGAAGCCGGCGAAGTGGCCTCCGCACGGCCGACCACGGGGAGCATGGCGGAGGACAGCCCGGGATCGTCCACCTGGACGGCCGCCAGATGGGCGGACGCCGCGGCGACCGTGCACTCTTCCTGCTGCTTCGGATCGAACCCGTGGTGCACCGAGTGCAGCGCGTTCTCGAACGCGAAGACGCAGAGGAGCACGGCGAGCGTCACGACCATGGCCCGCCGCGGCTGCCGCCAGGCGGTCAGGGCCACGAGCGCCAGCGCGGCGGGCAGGTACCAGGGCAGCGGGGGCGCGACGGCACTGGCGCTCAGGATCGGGACGATCGCGGGGGCCGGAGCCGCCTCGATGATTGGCGCAGAAAGCGCCGGCGCGGGCACGTGGGCCGCCGCCGGACCCGCGATGGCCAGAACGGTCAGCGCCAGCAGCAGCGCCAAGGATCCGCGACGAGCCGGCAGCATACGCGACAAGGTAACCACTGAACCGGGGGACGTCAAGGAAGGTTCCGTGGACGTCGGGCACGCCGCTCGCGGGCTCGTCGGGCAGGCGGGAGTCGAAGAAGAGCTGGGCCTCGCGCCACTCGACATTGGCCCCGTTCTCGACTTGCTTGTAACGATAACGCGCGCTCAGATCGAAGAGCGTGTAGCCGCCGCGGGCCAGCTCGATCCCGGCATCGCGCCAGGGGGCCGGATATGGCGACTCGTTGACGGGGCCGGAGGGCGTGTGGGATCATAAGCGCCCGTCATGAAAGTCCATTTCACGACCCTCGGCTGCCCGAAGAACCAGGTGGACTCCGAGCTGATGCTGGGCATGCTCTCCCAGGCCGGGCACCAGATCGTGGAGGCCGCCGAGGCCGCCGACTGCCTGGTGGTCAACACCTGCGCCTTCATCGACCGGGCGCGCGAGGAGTCGGTGAACACGATCCTCGAGCTGGCCCAGCTCAAGGAGCGGGGCCGGGCGCGGGCCCTCATCGTGACGGGCTGCCTCACCCAGCGGTACGGCGGCGAGATCCGCACCGAGATCCCCGAGATCAACGCGATCCTCGGGACCTCGGAGCTGCACCGCATCGTGGACCTGGTGAACCAGGCCGACGGGCGGCAGGCCTGGGTGAGCGAGGCGCCGCCCGGCTATCTGTACGATGCGCAGACCCCGCGGCTGCTGACCGGCCGGGTGCCCTACGCCTACGTGAAGATCGCCGAGGGCTGCGACATGGGGTGTACGTTCTGCGCGATCCCCCAGTTCCGCGGCAAGCACCGCAGCCGCCCGCTCGCCGACATCGTGGCGGAGGTCAACGGGCTCGCGCGCCGCGGGATCCAGGAGGCCATCCTGGTCTCGCAGGACACGCTGGCCTACGGCCGCGATCTGGCCGGTAACGGCGACATCGGCGACCTGCTGCTGGCGCTCTCCGACACGCCGATGCCGTGGATCCGGCCGATGTACCTGCACCCCGCCCACGTCACCGAGCGGCTCATCGCCAAGTGGCAGCGCGCGCGTGTGGTGCCGTACCTCGACATGCCGGTCCAGCACGGCGACGACGGGATCCTGCGCGCCATGCGCCGCGGCGTCACCGCCCAGCGCATGAAGGACATCGTCGCCCGCCTGCGCGACGCGATCCCCGGCGTCACCCTCCGCACCACCGTGCTGGTGGGCTTCCCGGGCGAGACCGAGGCCGCGTTCCAGAACCTGCTGGGCTTCGTGGAGGACGCGGGCTTCGATCGGCTCGGGGTCTTCACCTACTCGGTGGAGGAGGGCACGCCGGCCGCCGACATGGGCGATCAGGTCCCGGCGGAGGTGATGGCCGAGCGCGCCCAGCAGGTGCAGGACCTCCAGGACCGGCTGGCGTGGCCGCGCCAGAAGGCCCTCTTCGGCACCCGCCAGACCGTGCTGGTGGACGGGCCGAGCGCGGACTCCGCGTTCCCCTTCGAGGGTCGGACCGCCGGCCAGGCGCCCGAGATCGACGGCGTGGTGCTGCTGCGCGACCGCGCGCTCACCCCGGGGCGCTTCGCGCCCGGCCGCTTCACGGAGGTCTCCATCGTCGAGGTCGAGGGCTACGAGCTCGTCGGCGAATAAGCCGCTCGGGCCGCTCGATCGCCTGGCCTTCGTGCTGGCCAGCTGCTTCGGCGCGGGCTACGCCCCGGTGGCGTCGGGCACGGTGGGCAGCTTCGTCACCGTGGTGGCGATCTGGCTCCTGCCGCTCACCCCGCTGCGCATCGCGGTGGCGCTGGTGGTGGTCACGGTCATCGGCGTCTGGGCTGGCTCGCGCGTGGAGCGCGTGCTGGGCCGGAAGGACCCCGGGGTCATCGTGATCGACGAGGTCGCGGGCATGCTGCTCTCGGTGATCCTGCTGCCCCGGACCATCCCCGTGCTCGTCACCGCCTTCCTGCTGTTCCGGCTCTTCGACATCTGGAAGCCGTTCCCGGCCCGCGAGAGCCAGGTCCTCACCGGCGGGGTGGGCGTGATGGTGGACGATCTCATCGCGGGCCTCTACGCGCTGGTGCTCGTGCTGGGCGCGCGCGCCCTCTTCGGCGTCCCCGCGTGAGGCGGCGATGAGCGGCGCGTGGATCATCACGGTGGGCGCCGCCCGGCTCGGGGCGGCCGACGACCCGGCGGGGATGATGGTGGCGCGCGCGCTCCTGGCCGAGGGCGTGCCGGTGGCGTCGCGCCAGGTCGTGGACGAGGACGAGACCGCGGTGGAGGAAGCCCTGCGCGGCGCGGTCGAGGCGGCCTCGCTGGTGGTGGTCCTGGCGCAGCCGGGCGGCTCGAGCGGCGAGGTGGTTCGACGCGCGCTCTCGCGCCTCGGCGGGGCGCGCCTGGTGCTGAACGACAAGCTGCTCGCCGCGATGGAGGAGGATTTCACCCGGCGCGGCCAGGCGATGCCGCGACGGCTCGATCGCCTCGCGCTGCTGCCGCAGGGCGCCCTGCTCTGGCCCGCGGCCGGGGAGCCCGCGTGGGTGCTCGAGGCCGGGCGCGCCGCGGTCGCGGTGCTGCCCGCGGGCTCCGGGATGCTCGCGTCGCTCGTGGAGTCGCACCTGCGCCCGCTCGCCCGCCAGCGGCTCGGCGCCGGCGAGAGCACGGTGCTCCGCACGCTGCACACCACCGGGCTCTCGCCCGCGGACGCGGAGGAGCGCCTCGGCCGCTGGCTGGGCGGGGAGGGCGCGGTCACCGTCTCCTGCGTGCCGGTGGACGGCGACGTGTGGGTGCAGCTCCGCGCCCGCGCGGCCTCCCGCGGCGCGGCGGAGGCGGCGCTGGACCCGGTGGAGCGAGAGGTGCGGGAGGCCCTGGGGCCCGACTGCTGGGGCAAGGACGAGGACACCCTGGAGGTCGTGGTGGGCCGGCTCCTGCTCGACCGGCGGCTCACCGTGTCCATGGCGGAGTCCTGCACCGGCGGGCTGGTCGGCCACCGGCTGACCAACATCGCGGGCTCCTCGCGCTACGTCGAGCGCGGCGTGGTGGTGTACTCCAACCAGGCCAAGGAGCAGCTCCTGGGGGTGCCCGAGGAGATGCTGCGCGCGCACGGCGCGGTGAGCGCGCCGGTGGCGGAGGCGATGGCGGCCGGGATCTGCCGCATCTCCGGCTCGGCCTGCGGGATCGCGGTGACCGGCATCGCCGGGCCCGACGGCGGCACGCCCGGCAAGCCGGTCGGCACCGTGTTCATCGCGGCGGCCGCGCCGGGCGCCGCGGGCCCGCGCATCGACGTGCGGCGCTTCCGCTTCGCGGGCGGGCGCGAGGCGGTGAAGTGGCAGTCCTCGCAGGCCGCGCTCGACATGCTCCGCCGCGCCCTCCTCGCGCGGGCGTGATCCGCGCCTTCGTCGCGCTGCTCCTGAGCGACGAGCTGCGCGCGACCGTCGCGGCCACCATCGAGCGGCTCCGCCCCCTCGGCTCCGCGGTCGCGTGGGTGCCGCCGCGGAACCTCCACGTCACGCTGCACTTTCTCGGCGAGCAGAGCGAGGAGCGCCTCGCCGAGGCCGAGGCCGCGCTGGCCGACGCGGCGGCCGGGAGCCCGCCGCTGGACGTCACCTTCCACGGCGTCGGCGCGTTTCCCGGGCTCGAGCGCCCGCGCATTCTCTGGGTCGGCCTGGCCCAGGGCGCGCTCGACGCGCGGCGCCTGCAGGCGCGGGTGACGGACGCGCTCGACGCGCGCGGATTCGCCCGGGAGGAGCGGGCGTGGCACCCGCACCTCACCATCGGGCGCGTCCACGACGAGCGCCGCTGGCGGCGCGAGGCCGGCCCGCCGCTGCGCGGCGCGCTC
>DATFGS010000146.1:0-21741 GCA_035249225.1 Candidatus Methylomirabilota bacterium
GCTGCGCCTGGGGGTCGGCGTCGGCTGGAACGCGGTGGAGTTCGAGGCGCTCGGCGAGCGCTTCACGAATCGCGGCGCGCGCATCGAGGAGCAGATCGAGGTGCTCCGCACACTCTGGGCCCGGGACCTGGTCACGATTGCCGGGCAGTGGCACCGCATCACCGATGCGGGGCTCAATCCCTTGCCGCCACGGCACGCGATTCCGATCTGGATGGGCGGGGAGAGCGAGCCGGTCGTCCGCCGGGCCGCGCGGCTGGCCGATGGGTGGATGCCGCACTTCCGGCCGGGGCCGCAGGCGCAGGCCATCGTGGATCGCCTCCATGGCCTGATCCGGGAGGCCGGGCGCGATCCGCTCGCGTTCGGCATCGAGGGACGCATGACGCTCGCGCAGGTTCCGCCCGAGCAGCGCGCCGCCGAGCTGGCGGCATGGCGGAAGATGCAGGGGATCTCGCACCTTTGCATTCATACGGTGGGACTTGGCTTGAAGACACCTGACGACCACGTCGGGGCGCTGGAGGGTTTCAAGAAGGACCTGCTGGGCTAGGCAGTGTAGGCCGGGGCGCCATTGCGGGGGGTCGAGCAGATCCCGTGGCTCTACGACGCGCTCTGTGCCCTGTGCGAGGCCACGGGCCTGGCCCGGTGGCGACGCTGGCTCGTGGACGGCGCGCGAGGCCGCGTGCTCGACGTGGGCTGCGGCACCGGTCGCAACCTGCCGCTGCTGCCGGCCGGTACGCGGGCCGTGGGTCTCGAGCCCTCGTGGGACGCGGTGCAGCGCGCCCGGCGCCGCGCCCCGGGGGTGCCGCTGGTGGTCGGGAGCGCCGAGGCCCTTCCGTTTCGCGACGGCGCCTTCGACACGGTCCTGAGCGGCCTGGTCTTTTGCACCGTCCCCGATCCACACCAGGGCCTGCGAGAAGTCCGGCGCGTGCTGCGGGCGGACGGCGAGCTCCGGATGCTCGAGCACGTGCGCTCGACCCGGGCCTGGAAGGCGCGGCTCCAGGACCTCGTCCAGCCGGCCTGGACCGCGATCGCGGGCGGATGCCATCCCAACCGCGAAACCGAGCGCGCGGTCGAGGCCGGCGGCTTCCGGATCGAGCACGAGGGCCGGCGGGCCAAGGCGGACATGCGACGGTTCGCCGCGCGGCCCGTTCCGGCAACGACGGGGCAGGGGAACCCTGGGGCCGGGTCCGGGGTTTAGTGCCAGACGTGCCCCGGAGTGCTGATCCACCACTGTCACCAACCGAGGAGGAACGCATGACGACGCGACGACTGCTGTCCCTGGCCATCGGCACCGCCCTGGTCTTCACGGCCGCCACCGCGAGCGCGCAGGCGCCGCCCCCGCCGCCGGCCTACGGTCCCCCCATCACCCTCGATCAGGCGAAGAAGGCGATGGCGGGCGCGGAGGCGGAGGCGAAGAAGAACAACTGGCCCGTGGTGATCACCATTCTCGACTCCGGCGGCAACCTCGTGATGACGCAGCGGCTCGACGGCGCCCAGTTCGGCAGCATCGACGTATCGCGCGACAAGGCCTACTCCGCGGTGGCGTTCCGCCGTCCCACCAAGGCCTTCGAGGACGGGCTCAGTCAGGGAGGGGCCAACATGAGGCTGCTCAATCTGAGGGGCGCGAGCATGCTCGACGGCGGGTGGCCCATCGTCGTCGACGGCAAGATCATCGGCGGGATCGGCGTGTCGGGCGTGACCGGCGCGCAGGACGCCCAGATCGGCAAGGCGGGCGTCGACGCCCTGAAGTAGCTTCGGTCTTCTGTCGCCGACCCCTCACCTTGCCCTCTCCCCATAGGGGAGAGGGTGGGGGAGGCTAGAAATCCACCGGGAGGGCCTTCAGGCCTCGCAGCGTCGAGGACTCCCGCCACTCGAGATCCGCGCCCCCCAGCCGTAGCTTCGGCATCCGGCGCATCAGCGCTCCCAGGGCGAGCTGGCCTTCCACGCGCGCCAGCGGGGCGCCCAGGCAGAAGTGGATCCCGAAGCCGAAGGCGATGTGGCGGTTCTCCGTCCGGCCGATGTCCAGCCGGTCCGGATCCGGGAAGTGGCGCGGATCCCGGTTGGCGGCGCCGATCGCGGTGACCACGAAGGCGCCCGCGGGCAGGGTCTTGCCGCCCACCACCACCTCCGCGTTCGTGATGCGGGCCGTGCGCTGCACCGGGCTGTCGAAGCGCAGCAGCTCCTCCACCGCGGAGCCGATGAGGCCGGGCTCGGCACGCAGGCGCTCGAGCTCCCCGGGGTGGCGCAGCAGGGCAAGCAGGCCGTTGCCGATCAGGTTGACCGTGGTCTCGTGGCCCGCGATGAAGAGCAGCACGCAGGTCGCGAGCAGCTCGCCCTCGGTGAGCCGATCGTCCTGCTCCTCCACCGCGATCAGCGAGGAGAGGAGATCGGCGCGCGGCTGCCGGCGCCGCTCCGGCAGGAGCGCGCGGAAGTACTCGGCGATCCCGCGTCGCCCGACGCGTCCGCGCTCCACCACCGAGTCGTCGGACGGGATCCCGATCGCGTCCAGGCTCCGGATGATGTCGGAGGACCACTCCTTCATCTGCTCGTGATCGCCCTCGGGCACCCCGAGCATGTCGCAGATCACGGTGACCGGCAGCGGATAGGCCAGGTCGGCGATGACGTCCATGTGGCCGCGCCGCTCGACCCGGTCGAGCAGCCGGTCCACCACGCCCTGGATCTGCCCGCGCATGCCCTCGATCACCCGCGGGGTGAACGCGCGATTGACGAGCGCCCGCAAGCGCGTGTGATCCGGCGGATCGCGAAATAGCATGGACCGGGGCAGCCGGCCGGTCTCCGACTCCTCGCCGTACTGGGCGGCCAGGATGGCCTCGAAGCCGTCGCGGCCGAAGCGCGGATCGCGCAGCGACGTCACGCAGTCGTCGTAGCGGGTCAGGACCCAGAGGCCGAGCGGGCTCAGGTGCACCGGGTCGGTCTCCCGCATGCGCCGGTAGAACGGATACGGGTCGGCGTGGAACTCGGGCGTGAGCGGGTTGAAGAGCGCCTCGTCGGTGGCCATGGCGCGCTCAGCTCACCATCGGATAGGTGCGCTCGATGTTGGCGAGCAGGCCCTGGCGCCACGGGCGGTAGTGCTGGTAGGTGGCGAACGCGGGCTCGTAGGTGGGAGCCAGCCGCGCGGTCACGCGCTGCTTGACCTCCTCCAGGCTCGCCCCGGTCGCGGCTTCCTCGCGCACCGCCTCCACCATGTCGCGGATGTAGCCGCGGAAGGTGCGGAGCCAGTCGCGGCCTGCGGGCTCGCCGTGGCCCATGATGAGGGTGTCCCAGGGGAGCTCGGCGAGGCGGTCCAGGGTCGTGACCCAGTCCTCCGGGTAGCCGTCGCCCATGTACGGCGTCCAACCGATGACCGCATCGCCGGTGATGACCACCTTCTCCTTCGGCAGGTAGACGAAGACGTCGCCCTCGGTGTGGGCGCGGCCCAGGTAGAGGAGCTGGATCTCCCGGTCCCGCCGGTAGAGCGTCATCGTCCGCTCGAAGGCCATGGTGGGCAGCGCCGGCTTCATGGCGCGCACCTCCGCGAGATACGACTCGGCCAGCTTCAGGTCCGCCTGGAGCTTCGCGCGCTGCTCGGGGGCGGCCGCGGCGGCCAGGTCGGCGCGGAGCTTTGCGATCTCGGCGGGCACCTGCCGCGCGTGGTCCTGAATGCGCTTGAGGCCCTTCTTGACCATCGCCTCGCGGGTCAGCTGGTTGGTGACGATCTCCGCGCCCGGGTACGCGGCGGGGTAGACCTCGTTACCGTGCCAGTGGTCCCAGTGGAAGTGGGTGTTGACCACGTAGCGCACCCGCCGGGGCGTGAGATCGCGGAGGCGGTCTACGATCACCCGCGCCGCCGAGGGCTTGGAGTGCGTGTCCACGATCACCGCGCCGTCGTCGCTCTCGATGATCGCGGTGTTGGAGTTGACCTTGTACGCGGGGGCGGCGACCGCGACGTGCACGCCGTCGGCCACCCGGCGGAAGTCGAAGCGGGCGTCGCCGCCGGGCCCTTCGTGTCCGCAACAGTCCATGGCACGCTCTCCTCTCCCGGCGATACTATGCGAAGGCCGGAAGCGGCTCAAGCAATCGGCGGGAGGCCACCATGACCACGACGAGAACCGAGAAGGACACCATGGGCGCCATCGAGGTGCCGGGCGATCGCTACTGGGGCGCGCAGACCCAGCGCTCGCTCGAGCACTTCCGCATCGGGCGCGATCACTTCCCGCGCGAGATGATCCGGGCGCTCGGCATCCTCAAGAAGGCCTCCGCGCTCGTGAACCGGGAGCTCGGCCTGCTGCCCGAGGACAAGGCCCGCGCGATCGTGCGGGCCGCCGAGGAGGTCATCGAGGGCAAGCTGGACGGCCACTTCCCGTTGGTCGTGTGGCAGACGGGCAGCGGCACCCAGACCAACATGAACGCCAACGAGGTGATCGCCAACCGCGCCAACGAGATGCTCGGCGGCCGGCTGGGATCCCAGCAGCCGGTGCATCCCAACGACGACGTGAATCGCAGCCAGTCCTCCAACGACACGTTCCCCACCGCGATGCACATCGCCGCGGTGGAGCAGCTCGAGGGGCGGCTGATCCCGGCGGTGGGCGCGCTGCGTGACACCCTCCGGGCGAAGGCGCGCGAGCTCGACGACATCGTCAAGATCGGGCGCACGCATCTCCAAGACGCGGTGCCGCTCACCCTCGGGCAAGAGATCTCGGGCTGGGTGAGCCAGCTCGACCACGGTCTCGAGCACGTGGCGGCGGCGCTCCCGCACCTGCGCGAGCTGGCGCTCGGCGGCACCGCGGTCGGCACCGGGCTCAACGCCCCGCGGGGCTTCGGCGAGCGGGCGGCCCGCGTCATCGCGGACCTGACCGGGCGCGCCTTCGTGTCCGCGCCCAACAAGTTCGAGGCGCTCGCCGCCCACGACGCCCTCGTCAACGCCCACGGCACGCTCCGGACGCTGGCGGGGTCGCTCACCAAGATCGCCAACGACGTGCGCTGGCTCGCCTCGGGCCCGCGCAGCGGCATCGGCGAGCTGCGCATCCCGGAGAACGAGCCGGGCAGCTCGATCATGCCCGGCAAGGTGAACCCGACCCAGTGCGAGGCGCTCACCATGGTGTGCGCCCAGGTGATGGGCAACGACGTGGCGGTGGGCATCGGCGGCGCCTCCGGCAACTTCGAGCTGAACGTCTTCAAGCCGCTCATCATCCACAACGTGCTCGGCTCGGTGCGGCTGCTCGCGGACGCGTGCGACTCGTTCGATCGGTACTGCGCCCGCGGGATCGAGCCGGACCGCGCGCGGATCCGCGCCCTGGTCGAGCGCTCTCTCATGCTGGTCACCGCGCTCGCCCCGCTCATCGGTTACGACCGCGCCGCCGGGATCGCCAAGAAGGCGCACGCGGAGGGCTCGACGCTCAGGGAGGCGGCCCTGGCCCTCGGGTATCTGAGCGCGGAGGAGTTCGACCGCGCGGTGCGCCCGGAGTCGATGGTGGATCCGGGCTAGGCGATGCCGGAGTCGATCGGGTCCCTCTTCTCGGTCTTCCTGCGCCTGGGGCTCACGTCCTTCGGCGGTCCCATCGCGCACCTGGGCTACTACCGGGCCGAGTTCGTGGAGCGGCGGCGGTGGCTGAGCGAGGCGGCCTACGCGGACCTGGTGGCGCTCTGCCAGCTCCTGCCGGGGCCGGCCAGCAGCCAGGTCGGCTTCGCGGTGGGCCTCTCGCGCGGCGGGCTTCCCGGGGGGCTGGTCGCGTGGCTCGGCTTCACGCTTCCCTCCGCGCTGGCCATGGTCCTCTTCGCGCGCGGGGCCGCCGCGATGACCGGCCCGCTCAGCGCCGGGATGCTGCACGGCCTGCAGGTGGTCGCGGTGGCGGTGGTCGCGCAGGCGGTGTGGAGCATGGCGCGTAGCCTCTGCCCCGATCGGCCCCGCGCCACCATCGCGGTGGTCGCCACCCTCGTCGTGCTCGCCGCCCCCACCGCGATCGGGCAGATCGTCGCCATCCTCGCCGGCGCCGCCGCGGGCGCGTGGCTCTGCCGCGATGCCCCCGCGATCGCCGCCACCGAGCGGCTGGCGGTGCGGGTGCCGCGCGGCCTCGCCGTCACCGCGCTCGCGCTGTTCGCCCTGCTCCTGATCGGGCTTCCGATCGGCGCCGCCGTTCTGCCGCTCCCCGCGCTCGCGGTGACCGAGGCGTTCTACCGGGCGGGCGCGCTGGTCTTCGGGGGCGGGCACGTCGTGCTGCCGCTGCTGCACGCCTCGGTGGTGGAGCGCGGCTGGGTGAGCGAGGACGCGTTTCTCTCCGGCTACGGCGCCGCGCAGGCCGTGCCGGGGCCCCTCTTCACCTTCGCGGCCTACCTGGGCGCGGTCGTGGCGGCCCCTTCGGCCCCTTCTGGATGGCTCGGCGCCGCGCTGTGCCTGGTCGCGATCTTCCTGCCCGGGCTGCTGCTCGTGCTGGGCGTGCTGCCGTTCTGGGTGTCGCTCGGCCGCGCGCCGCTCATGGCGGCCGGACTGCGCGGGGTCAATGCCGCGGTGGTCGGCGTGCTCCTTGGCGCGCTGTACGATCCGGTGTGGACCAAGGGTATCGGCGGGCCGGCCGACTTCGGGCTGGCCCTGGCGTCCTTCGCGCTGCTGGTGATCTGGAAGGCGCCGTCCTGGCTGGTGGTGCTGGTCAGCGCGGTGGGGGGCGCGGCCGTCTTCGCCCGCTGAGGCGCGTCAGGCGGTCGGGCTGGGCGCGGCCTCGGTGTCGCGGGTGGGGGCGGTCATCTTGGACAGCACCTCCCGGAGGGTGGCGAGGCGGATCGGCTTCTTCACCACCATGTCCACGCCGTCCGGCTTCTCGCCCGCCGCGTTCATGAGATCGCCGAAGCCGGTGAGCAGGATGACCGGCGTGTCGGGCGCGACCTCCTTGACCATCGCGGCGAGCTGATCGCCGCCCACTTCCGGCATCGCCCGGTCGGTGATGACGAGCGCGTATCGGCCGGTCTGGAACTTCTCGAAGGCCTCGCGCCCGTTGACCGCGGTGTCCACGGTGTGGCCGTCGCCCATGAGGTACTCGCTGAGCACGTCGCGGGCGATCGGCTCGTCGTCCACCACCAGGACGTGGAGCGGACCGGAGGAGGGGGCCTGCGCGCGCGGCGTGGCCTCGCGGGCGAGGCTGGTGTCGGCGGGCAGCAGCACGATGAATGTGGTCCCCTTGCCGACGGTGGACTCGATGTCCATGGTGCCCCGGTGCCGCTTGACGATGCCGTACACCATGGGCAGGCCGAGGCCGGTGCCCCGCTCGCCCTTGGTCGAGAAGAACGGCTCCAGGCAGCGGCGGCGCACGTCGTCGGTCATGCCGGTGCCGGTGTCGCTCACTTCCAGGAACACCTGGGGCACCCGCGGCGCCAGCGGGGTCTCCTCGCTCGCGGAGGCCTCCCGCATGCCGGTGCGGATGCGGATCAGGCCGCCCTCGGGCATGGCGTCCACCGCGTTGAAGATGAGGTTGGCGAGCATCTCGCGCATCTCGGACTCGCTGCCCAGGATGCGGGGTACCGGCCGCATGTCGGCCTCGACCAGGATCGTGCGGCCGCTGCCGAGCGCCTCGTCGCGCCAGCGGGGGCGGGTGAGGGCTACCGCCTGCTCCACCATCTGGTTGAGCGAGAGCGGCCGGTAGGCCTCGCCCTCCTCGCGCTTGCGGTAGAATTCGCGGAGCCGGCTCACCACGCTCGCCGCGTCCTCCACGCCGGTCATGATCAGCTTGAGGTACTTGGTGGACTTGGCCGCGTCCTGGAGGATCTCCGGGTGCTCGAGCAGCATCTCCGCGTAGCCGGAGATCGGCACGAGCGCGTTGTTGAAGTCGTGGGCCAGGCCGCTCGCCATCTTGCCGACCGCGTTGAGGCGCTCCTGCTCGATGATGTGGCGCTGGGTGCGGTGCAGCTCGATGGCCACCGCCGCCTGCTTGGCGATGCCGTCAGCCAGCCGCAGGTCGTCCATCGAGAAGACGTGCGCGCGCACCCAGGAGATCGCGAAGATGCCCAGGAGCTCGTCGCTGACCTGGACCGGCTGGATCAGCAGCGACGCCTGGGGCATGAGCTGCAGCGCGGCCTGGTTGAAGCGCGGGTCGGTCTTGCTGTTGCTCGAGTGGAGCGCGGTGCGCAGGCGCTTCACGAGGTCGATCAGCGGATCGTCCGGGGCGAGGGGCAGGCCGGAGAGCGGCTCGCGCAGGTCGCGCGGCACGTGGTAGCCCGCGAGCGGGATGAAGCGGTCGCCACCGCCGGTCACGCACCACGCCACCCCGGTGTCGGCGCCCAGGATACGTACCATCTCTCTCGTGGTCCGGCGGATGGCCTCGGGCAGATCGGGGGCGGAGCCGATGGCCTGGCTGACCGCGAGGAGCGTCTCGGTCTGCTGCAGACGCTGCTGGATCTCGTCGTAGAGCCGCGCCTTCTCGAGCGCCACCGCGGCCTGCGCGGCCAGGGTGGTGGCGAGGCGGATCTCCTCGTCGGTGAACACGTGGAGCGTCTTGAGGTGGTCGAGGATGAGCACGCCCGCGGTCCGGCCCTGGTGGATCAGCGGGACGACCAGCGCGGACTTGGCCTGGAAGAGCCCGACCCAGCCCTGGGGCACGCGCGGGTCGCTGCCCGGGTCCGAGATGACGACCGGCTCCTGGCGCCGCACCGCCTCCAGCAGGAACGACGGCATCTCCTCCAGCGCGAGCGCGCGCAGGGTCTCGGCGCCGTCCGCGCCCCGGGCCGCGCCCTTGCGATCGGCGTGCTGCGAGCTCACCGGGACCATGAGCTGGCCCGACTTGTCGCGCAGGAAGATGGAGCCGCGGTCCACCCGGCACGCGCGCGCCGCGCCGTGCGCGATGACCTCGAAGAGCGCCTTCTGCTCGATCGCCGAGCCGATGGCCTCGGTCACCTCGAGCATGCGGTCGGTCTCCTCGGCGCGCTGCTTCACCGCCTTGAGCGCGTCGCGGAGCTGCTCGGTCGTGCGCTGCAGCTCCTGGGTGCGCTGTACCGAGCGCTGGGAGGTCGAGCTGGCCTCGGCGGTGGTGCGCCGGTGGCTGCGCCAGGCCGCGGGCAGGAGGATCAGGCAGAGGATGCCGCCGGTGCCGAGGGCGATGTTCCAGGCGAGCAGGCTCCAGCGCTCGTGCGCCTGGTCCATGCGCAGCGGCGCCTGCGAGAGCTCGACCACGCCGACCACGCGCGCGGCGCCCGGGCCGTAGACCGGCACGAAGAGGTCGGCCACGTTGGGCGAGACGAAGCTCTGGGCCTCCGCGTTCGGCGGAGCCACCGACGAGAACCGGACCGCCACCCGCCCGCTGATCGCGTCGCGCAGCTCGTGGCCGTCCGAGCGCTGGCCGATCATCCCGGACTGCACCGCCCAGACGACGGTGCCCTGCGGGTCCCAGACCTTGATGTTGACGACGCCCGGCAACTCCCGGACGAAGCGCGCGCTCTCCTCGGCCCAGCGCTTGGGGCTGCGCGCGTTCTGGCCCGCGAGCAGCTCGGGGAGCCCGCTGCGGTCCACCGCCCGCTGGGCGACCGCGGCGGTCTCGGTCCACTCCGGCTCGGACACCGCCAGCTCGAGGAGCCAGGCCAGGCCGAGCCCGAGGGCGCCGGTGAAGGCCAGGATCCCGATCAGCCGCACCACGAGGGTGCGGGCGAGGCCGCGCAGGCTCAACCGAGCCACGAGGGACTTCCGCTCCGCGCTCCGGCGCCGAGGCTCGCGAGGAGCTCGGGAACCCGGTCCGCCGAGACCGGCCGCGCGAAGAAGTAGCCCTGGCCCTGGTCGCAGCCGACCGCGCGGAGCTGGGCGAGCTGATCCTGCGTCTCGATCCCCTCCGCGGTGACCGTGATGCCGAGGCTGTGCGCGAGGCTGGACACCGCCCGGATGATCGCGGTGTCCTCGGTCTCGTAGCCCACGCCCTTGACGAGCGATCGATCGATCTTGAGACAATCCACCGGCAGCCGCTTCAGATAGGAAAGCGAGGCGTAGCCCGTGCCGAAGTCGTCGATGGCCAGGCGCACGCCCAGAGCTTTGAGGGCCTCGAGCCGGTCGAACACCCGCGGGTCGTCGCGCATCAGGACGGCCTCGCTGATCTCGAGCTGGAGACGACGCGGCTCGAACCCGGTTTCACGCATGATGGTGGCGACTTCCTCGGGGAGCGCGTCCCGCTCGAACTGGCCCGCCGAGAGATTGACGCTGACGATGAGCGGAGGCATCCCGGAGCCCTCGGTCTGCCAGGCTCGCGCCTGGCGGCACGCCTCGCGCAGGATCCACCGGCCCATGGGCAGGATCAGGCCGGTCTCCTCCGAGAGTCCGATGAAGTCGGCGGGGAGCAGCGCGCCGCGCCGCCGGTGGTCCCAGCGGACCAGGGCCTCGACCTCGACCGGGCGCATGGTGCCGAGCGCGACCACCGGCTGGAAGCGCAGGCTCAGCTCCTGCCGCGCGCCCGCGGTGCGCAGATCGGCCTGCAGGTCCAGGCGCTCGCGGGTGGAGACGTTCAGCCCCGGCTCGTAGAGCTCGTACCGCGCGCGGCCCTCCGCCTTGGCCTGGTACATCGCGAGGTCCGCGTTGTGGAGCACCTCCTCCGGCTGCATGGATCCGCCGCCGGTGAGGGCCACCCCGATGCTCGCCGAGATCAGGACGTCGCGGCCGTCCACCACGAACGGCCGCTGGATCTCCGCGGACACCTTCTCGGCGAGCGCGGTGGCCCCGGTGAGGTCCGAGGTCTCCTCGAGCAGCAGCGCGAACTCGTCGCCGCCCAGGCGCGCCACCGTGTCCTCGGGGCTCAGGCACCCGGCCAGGCGATGGCCCACCTCCACCAGGAGCCGGTCGCCAACCTCCTGGCCGAGCGTCTCGTTCAGGATCTTGAAGCGGTCGAGATCGAGAAAGAGCACCGCCAGGTTGGTGCCGCCGCGCTCCGCTCGGGTCAGCGCGTGGGTCAGGCGATCCATGAAGAGGGCGCGGTTGGGGAGCCCGGTCAGGGAGTCGCGGAAGGCCTCGCGGATGAGCTGGTCCAGCCGCCGCGGGAACTCGTTGATCTCCTGCGACTGCTGCTCGATGGTGGCGAGCATGCGCGCGAAGGAGCTCATCAGGGTGCCGATCTCGTCCTTGCGCGAGGGCTCCACCGGCAGGGCCGGGCTCTCCTCGTTGCTGAGCTGCGCGGCGCGCGCGAGGGCGGTGGCGATGTCCCAGACGATGAAGGCGCCGGCCGCCATCAGGAGCGCGGTGAAGGCGAGGATCGCCGGGATGCTCACCGAGTCCTTCAGGCCCACGATCGGGCCCAGGAACTCACGCACCGGGGTGTGGAACGCGTAGGTCAGGAGGAGCAGCGGGATGACCGAGCACAGGGTCAGGGCGAAGATCACCTTGCGCCGGACCTGCTGTCCGGCGAGGGCGACCTCGCGATTGATCGGGCTCTTGCTCATGCGTGTCTCACTGGCAGGGCTGCCAGGGTATGCAAATCGAGCAAGAGCGGTGCCACCGAATTTCGCGGCTAAGCGACTGATAACACGAGGGTCCGGAGTCGGCCGGCCCTTAAAAAACGTCGGTCCGGACGACGATTTTCGTCTACGGCGCCTTCCAGACCGCGTTGCCCTCACGGTCGGACAGCTGGAGGCTCGGGTTCTGGTTGGGTCCCGTGGCGACCGTGACCTGGGGCTTGCCCGGATCGTTGCCGAGCGCCAGGCTCGAGCCGGTCGGCGCGGCGACGAGCCATCCCCGCTGCCCGCGGGCCGCGACCGAGAGCTGCCCGCTCTCGCCCACCGCCGCGAGCTGCGCCTGGGCGCCCGCCCGCCCGACGGACAGGGCGGCCGACTGCCCGGGGGTCACGGTCAGATCCGCGCTGGTGGCGCCGTCGCGGTCCGTGAGCGACAGGCGCGTGCGGTCGCTCTCGTCCACCGTGAAGACGGCGCGCCCGCGGCCCTCCCCGTCGGTGATCACGAGCCGGCGGGTCTTCACCTCGTCGGGATTGGTGGTGACGGTGGCCGCGACGGCGCCCGCGAGGCCCACCGCCGCGAGCGCGGCGACCGCGACGCGGCGCCACCAGCCGACCTCGCGCTCGAGGCGCTCCAGCCGGGCATGCAGTCCATCGAGTGACGGCTCCCTCATCGCGTGTCCTCCCGTGGTGGGTTCCTTCTCGCTCGGGCCGGGGTCCCCGTGCCTTGACCCCCCTCGACCCGGCATGTTACACAAGGGCGGCTTCCGATGACGCCCCCGCTTCCCGTTGCCGTGCCCGACCGACTCCGAGGAGAACCGACCATGCATCGTCGCCTGGCCTTCGCCGTCGCTTTCTGCCTGGCCGCCGCCCTGGGCGCCCCGTCCATCGCTCCCGCGCAATCCCCCATGGTGTGGAAGGCGGGCACCGCCACCGCGGGCGGCAATCCTCTCAATGACGCGATGGCGATCTTCGCCAAGCAGATCGCCGAGCGGAGCCGGGGGCAGATCAAGGTCGACGTGCACATCGCCAACGCGCTGGCCAAGGGCGAGGGCGCGCACCTCGAGGGCGTGCAGCTCGGCACCATCGACGTGGCCGCGATCGGGAGCGCCCCGGTGGGCGGCATGTTCGAGCCCTCCTACCAGGCCCTCGACCTGCCCTTCCTCTGGGCCACCCGCGAGCAGGTGTGGAAGGTGATGGACGGGCCGCTGGGTCAGGAGCTGCTCAAGAAGATGGAGGCCAAGAACCTGAAGGCCTTCTGCTTCGGCGGCGGCTGGGGCTTCCGCAACATGATGTCCAACAAGCGCGCGATCACCACCCCGGAGGACATGAAGGGCCAGACGATCCGGGTGCAGGAGTCGCCCACCTACGTGGCGATGATGAAGGCGATGGGCGCGAACCCGGTGCCGATGCCCTACGTCGAGGTGTACCTGGCCATGAAGCAGGGCACGATCGACGGCATGGAGCTGCCGTCCTTCACGCTGACCTCCGACAAGTTCCAGGAGGTCACCAAGTACTACTCGCTCACCCGGCATTCCTATCCGCCCATCGCCTGGTTCATGAACCTCAAGAAGTACCAGGCGCTGGCGCCGGATCTGCAGAAGGCGGTGGACGAGTCCATGCGCGAGGCCTGCCAGGTCCACCGCCGCCTCGAGGTCGAGAAGGAGAAGCTCGACTTCGAGATCATGAAGAAGGCGGGCGTGCAGATCAACGAGGTGAAGGACATCAAGGCCTTCCAGGGGCTCATGAAGCCGGCCTACGACTACGTAGAGGGGCAGGTGGGCAAGGAGTTCATGACCAAGCTCCGGGCGGCGGTGCAGGCGGCGGCCACCAAGTAGTCCGTGCTGGCCCGCGCCGGGTCGAACGTGGTGGAGGGCCTGCTCCTCCTGATGATGGTGGCGCTGTGCGCGGACGTTTTCCTGGGCGTCTTCTCGCGCTACGTGATCGGCAGCACCTTCACGTGGTACGACGAGATCGCGCGGCTGCTCTTCGTGTGGATCGTGTTCCTGGGGGCGGCGGTGGGCGTGCGGCGGACCGCCCACTTCCGCCTCCATCTCCTGGTCGACCGCTTCCCGCCGGGCCTGCGGCGTGCCGCCGACGTCTTCGGCGTGCTCGTCCTGATGGGCTTCGGCCTCGTGCTGATCCAGCAGGGCTGGAAGCTCGTGGAGCTCGGGCAGTTCCAGCGCACGCCGGTGATGGGCCTCTCCAAGCAATATGTCTACCTGTCGGTGCCCGCGGGCGGGGCCCTGATCATTCTCTACAGCCTGCCGCACCTCTGGCGCGCGCTACGCGGCGCCCCCGGGCCGGCCGCGGCATGATCACGCTGATCGCGGTGTCCTTCCTGTTCCTGCTCGCGCTGGGCGTGCCGGTGGCCTTCGTGATCGGCGTCGCCGGCTTCGCGGGCCTGTGGTGGAGCGGGCAGTACCCGCTCACGGTGGTCGTGAAGCAGATCTTCGAGGGGGTGGATTCGTTCGTGCTGCTCGCGATCCCCCTCTTCATCCTGGCCGGCGCCCTGATGGAGACCGGCGGGATCGCGGTCCGTCTCGTGCGGCTGGCCCAGGTGCTGGTGGGCTGGATCCGGGGCGGCCTCTCGATGGCGGTGGTGGTGGCGGAGTACATCTTCTCCGGCATCTCGGGCTCGACGGTGGCCGACGTCTCGGCGATCGGCTCCACCATGATCCCTCCCATGCTGCGGGCCGGCTACCGGCCCGAGCAGGCGGTGGCGGTGGTCTCCGCGGCCTCCGCGATGGGCATCCTGGTGCCGCCCTGCATCCTGATGATCGTCATCGGCTCGGTCGCGAACGTGTCGGTGGCCGCGCTGTTCGCGGCGGGCTTCGTGCCCGCGGTGGTCATCGCGCTCGCCATCATGGTCTACATCTGGTTCGACGCCCGCCGGAGCGGCATCGAGGCGCGCGAGCGCGTCACCTGGAGCGCGGTGGGCCGCGCGTTCACCGACGCGGTGATCCCGCTCGGGCTGCCCGCGATCATCTTCGGCGGCATCCTGGGCGGGGCGGTCACGCCGACCGAGGCCGCGGTGCTCGCGGTGGTCTACGCGTTCATCGTTGGCGTCTTCGTGTACCGCGAGATCGCCTGGGCGGACCTGCCGCGCATCCTGGTGAGCAGCGCGGTGGTGACCGCCGCGGTGTGCTTCCTGCTCGGGACCGCGGCGGTGGTGGCGTGGGTACTCGCGGTGGAGCAGATCCCGCAGCTCCTGCTGAAGGCGATGCTGGCGGTGCCGGGCGGGAACTTCATATTCCTGGTCCTCACCGCGGTGCTCTTCATCCTGCTCGGCGCGGTGCTCGAGGGCCTGCCCGCGGTGGTCATCCTGCTCCCCACCTTCATGCCGGTGGTGACCCGGCTCGGCATCGACGTCATCCACTACAGCACGGTGGTGGTGGCGGCCACCGGCATCGGCCTCTTCCTGCCCCCGATCGGCGTCGGCTTCTTCATCGCGTGCGGCATCGCCAACGTGCCGAGCGACCGGGCGACTCCCGCGATGATGCCGTACGTCTACATGATGTGCGTCGGGCTGCTGGTCGTCATCCTGGTGCCGTGGTTCACCCTGATCCTCCCGCGCCTGCTGGGGCTCGGCTGATCTTGCGACCCGCGCCCGCGCCAGAGTAGGCTAGGGCGCCGAGCGGAGCCCGGCATGCGCGGCTCCCAGCCCTGACAGCCAGACCAGGAGGTCCAGATGCCCGAGCTGACCCGGCGGTACATCGTCATGGCCATGGCGACCGAGGCCCCGTTCGACGTGCACGATCCCGAGGCGCCCTTCGTGCTGAAGCCGTGGAAGGACCCGGCGGCCCTGCGCGCGCTCGAGGCGTACCGGGACCACTGCTACCCGGAGCTGGCCGCCGACCTCACCGGCTGGATCGGGGCCATCAGGAGCGGCGCGCGGATCCGCGGCGGCGTAGGCGCCCGGAACGACGCCCACGCGGCTCCGCGGCCGAAGGCCCGGAGCGCGGCGCCGGCGGCGAGCCGACCCGCTAAAGCTACGAAGAAGAAAGTCGCCAAGAAGGCCTTGAAAAAGAAAGGAAAGCGCCGCGGGTGAGCGGACCCGATCTCGAGCGGCTGGCCGACCTCGTCGAGGCGTCCAGCCGCATCGTCGCCTTCACCGGGGCCGGCGTCAGCACCGAGTCCGGGATCCCGGACTTCCGCAGCCCGGGAGGAATCTGGGATCGGTTCGATCCCACCGAGTTCACCTTCCAGAATTTCATGGCGAGCGAGGGTGGCCGCCGCCGCTACTGGGAGCTGGGCCGCACCACCTTCCCGGTGATCCGACGGGCCGAGCCCAACCCGGCGCATCACGCGCTGGTGACGCTCTGGCGGCTCGGGAAGCTCGACTGCGTGATCACCCAGAACATCGACAACCTTCACCAGCGGGCCGGCCTGCCCGCCGACCGGGTGATCGAGCTGCACGGCAACGCGACCCGGGCCCGATGTCTCAGCTGCGAGCGCCCGTACGACCGGGAGCGCGTGCAGGAGTGGCTGGACGGGGGCGTGGCGGTGCCGCTCTGCGATCCGCCCTGCGGTGGGATCATCAAGCCTCGCACCGTCATGTTCGGCGAGGCCATGCCCCGGCGTGAGATGGAAGAGGCAGAGCGCCGCGCGCGGGCCGCCGACCTCTTCGTGGTCGTGGGCTCGTCCCTGGTCGTCTACCCCGCCGCCTACATGCCGCTGCACGCCAAGCAGGCGGGCGCGACCCTGGCGATCGTGAACCTGACCGATACGCCGCACGACGGCCAGGCCGATCTCGTGATCCGCGGGAGCGCCGCCGCCGTCCTCGCCACCGTCACCGACCGGCTGCCGCCGCGGTCGGCCGCGCGCCGGCCATGAGCGCCGCGCTCGTCGAGCATCTCCTGAAGGGGCGGCTCGGTGGCGCGGCGGTGAGCCCGGTGGGCGAGCTCGCACCGGATCTGACCCTCGAGCAGGCCTACGGACTGCAGCGGCAGCTCGAGCAGGCGCTGGTCGGTCGCGGGGAGCGCGTGGTGGGCTACAAGGTGGGCTTCACCACCGCCGCACTCCAGAAGCGTCACGGCGTGAGCGAGCCGGTGCTGGGCTTCATGCTGGCCTCCGGCGTCTTCGGTGGCGGCGACACGGTGCCCCTCGCGCGCTTCGTCGCCATCGGGGTCGAGGTGGAGGTCGCCTTCCTGCTCAAGGCGGACCTGGCCGGCCCCGGCGTCACCACCGCGTCCGCCCTGCTCGCGGTCGAGGGCGCGATACCCTCCTTCGAGCTGATCGACTTCCGGCTCAGCGGGACGCCGCGCGGGATCGACGTCGTCGCCGACGGCGTCTACACGAACGCGATCGTGCTCGGCCGGCCCCTCACCCCGGTGGCCGGCATGGACCTGGCGCTGGAGGGCGTGGTCTTCGAGCAGGACGGGCAGATCGTCGCCACCCAGACCGCGGCCGAGGTGCTGGGCAACCCGCTCGTCTCCCTCGCGTGGGCCGCGAATGCGCTGGGCCGGATGGGCCGCGGCCTGCGCGCGGGCGACGTCGTCCTCACCGGCTCGATCTCGAAAGTGCTGCGGCCCACCGCGGGGCAGTCGGTGCGGGCCTCGTTCACGCGGCTGGGGTCGGTGGGCTGTCGTTTCGCGTGAGCCGGCCTCTGGCGCGGGTCCAAAGCCGACGGGAGGAGTGCGGGGGGCATTTCTGGGCCCGCGCCCATGGAGAGATGCTCCGGTAGCATGCCTTCCCAGTCCCTGGACCTCGAAAGCCTCCGCCGGCTGCTCGACGCGGGGCTGAGCCGGCGGCCGCGGGTGGCGCTGGACCGGAGCGATCTGGTGTCGGCGGCGGTACTAGTGCCGGTGACGGATCACGACGGGCCGCACGTGCTCTTCACCAAGAAGACGGCGAGCGTGCCGCATCACAAGGGCCAGTTCTCGTTCCCGGGTGGGGTGGTCGAGCAGCGGGACGGCTCGCGGGTCGAGACCGCGCTGCGCGAGGCGTGGGAGGAGATCCGGCTGCCCGCCGAGGCGGTGGAGGTGCTCGGGCTGCTGGACGACACCGAGACGCGCGCGACGAACTTCATCATCACGCCGGTGGTCGGCATCGTCCGGGACCGCGTGGACTTCGCGCCGGACGGGCGGGAGATCGAGCGGGTGATCGAGGTGCCGCTGGCCACCCTGCGCGATCCGGCCATCTTCCACACCGAGATCTGGGAGCGCAACGGCGAGCCGCATGAGGTGCTCTTCTACCAGGTCTCGGCGGACGACGTGGTGTGGGGCGCGACCGCGCGCATCCTGAGCCAGTTCCTCGAGCTGGTGGACGGGCCCCCGGCGCGGTGAGCGACCCGGTGCTGCTGGTGGAGGTCGCGGAGGGCGTGGCCCGCGTCACGCTCAACCGGCCCGAGGTGCGGAACGCGCTCAACGCGGCCCTGCTCGGCGAGCTGGAGTCGGCGCTGCGCCGGCTCGAGGACGATCCCGCCGCGCGGGTGATCGTCCTGCGCGGGGCGGGGGACCGCGCGTTCTGCGCGGGGGCCGATCTCAAGCACGTGGGCGACCGCGGGACCACGCTGCAGGCGCGCGAGTCCTTCGGCGGCCTCGCGCGCATCCTCGAGGCCATGGCGCGGATGCGCACGCCGGTCATCGCCCGCGTCCACGGCTACGCGCTGGCCGGCGGCTGCGGGCTCGCCGCGGGCTCGGATATCGTGATCGCGGCGGACGACGCGGTCTTCGGCCTGCCCGAGATCAAGGTCGGCCTGCTGCCCCTGATCGTGATGGCGCCGATCCTGCGCGCGGTCGGCCGCAAGCGCGGGATGCTCATGATCCTGAGCGGCGCGCCGGTCTCGGCGAGGGAGGCGCTCGAGATGGGCCTGGTGAGCCGGGTCGTGCCGCGCGCTGAGCTGGACGCGGAAGTGGACGCCCTGGCCCGGACCCTCGCCGGCTACTCGCCGACCGCCCTCGGGCTCGCCAAGGAGGCCGCCGCGACCGCGCCCGACATGGAATACGGCGCGGCCCTCCGCTACCTGCGGGAGCTGATCACGCTGGTGGCGCTGTCCGACGACGCCCGCGAGGGTATCGCCGCCTTCTTCGACAAGCGTCCACCGCGCTTCACCGGGCGCTAGCCGTGCCGGCGCCGGACCCCGGCCTCTGCGCCACCTGCGCGGAAGGGCGTGACGTGGTGTCGGCACGCGGGTCCGAGTTCTGGCTCTGCGCGCGCGCCGCCCGCGACCCGGCGTTTGCGAAGTATCCGCGTCTCCCCGTGCTACGCTGTCCGGGATATCAGCCCGGGTCCCCGGAGGTCAGAGCGTGATCAGGATCATGTGGGCGGCCGTGGTGGGCGGTGCCGGTCTCCTCGTCGGGCTCTCCACCGGCCCGGCGTGTTCCCAGCCGAAGGAGCTGCCCGCCCAGGTCGTCACGCTCGGCGGGCCCACCGAGATGTACAAGAAGGGCGCCGCCGCGTGGACTTCCACCGCGCTCCGTGATCAGGTGGGCGAGGGCGACAGCGTGCGCACCCAGGTGGGCGGGCGGGTCACGCTCAAGACCGCCAGCGGGCAGGCGCTGCGGCTCGGCTCGCGGTCCCAGCTCGCCCTCCTGCCCGCGGAAGGGGAGGAAGGCCCCACGCGGGTCCGTCTGGACAATGGCTGGCTCTGGGTCGCGGTGTCCCCCAATAGCCCGCTTCCGACACAGGTCGAGGTGCGCGCGGGCCCTGGAGTCGTCACGGTTCGCGGTGCGGGCGTGGGGCTCCGCCGCGGGGCGGACGGCGCCGTGCTCGTGCAGGTGCACCACGGGACCGCGGTGTGCGTGGGACCGAATCGGCAATGGGAGCGCACCCTGACGGGACCGCAGGAGCTGTCGATCCCGGCGTCCGGGACCCCGGGCGCGCCGGTCGCGCTGACCGTCGACAAGCTCGAGGTCACCTGGGTGAAGTGGAACGCGGACCAGGACCTCGCGGGCGGATACGGCGGCGCGAAGCCCGCGCCGTGAGCCTCGACGCCCTCGTCGTCGGCACCGCGCTGCCGGAGTACCGCGTCAGCGCCACCCCGACCCACGACGCTTGGGAGAACAAGATCCACGAGGACGGCCTGGCCCGCGCGTTCGGGTTCCGCGGCGGCCTCGTCCCCGGCGTGACCGTCTATTCCTGGATGACGCATCCGGTGGTGGCGGCGCTCGGCGGGGCCTGGCTCGATCACGGCACCTTCTCGGTGCGCTTCGCCAAGCCGGTCTACTTCGGGGAGACCGTGACGGTGCGGGCCAGCGTGGCGGCCCACTCGAAGGACGACGTCACCATCCAGACCCGCGTGCTCAACGACCAAGACGAGGTCTGCGCGACCGCGACCATGGGCATGCCCCTGGGTCCGCTCCTGCCCCTGCCGGACGTGGCCGCGTACCCGGCCGCCGCGCTGCCCGCGGAGCGTCCACCGGGGAGCCGCGCCTACCTCGAGCAGCAACCCGTGCTGGGGACCCCCCAGCTCATCCTCGAGCGCGCGGTGGCCGATGCGTTCCTCGAGAAGGTCGGCGAGAAGCTCTCCATGTACCGCGGCGCCGACGCACCCGCGCATCCGGGGATCTACCTCGAGCAGGCCAACCGCGCGCTGGACCGGAACGTGCGGGTCAGCCCGTGGATCCACGTGGAGAGCCACGGCCAGCACCTGAGCGTCGCGCGCGTCCGCGAGCGGCTCGAGACGCGCGCGCGGATCAAGCACCTCTTCCAGGGCAAGGGGCACGAGTTCGTGGAACTGGACCTGCTGCTGCTGGCCGAGGGCGCCCGCGCGGTGGCCTCGATCCGCCACGTGGCGATCTACCAGCTCCGCCCGTCGGCCCCGACATCGGCCCCGACATCGGCCCCGACATCGGCCCCGACATCGGCCCCGACATCGGAATGATCGGTTGACCAAGATCCTGGTGGTGGACGACGAGCCCGAGATCCGGTCTCTCCTCGGCGCGGTGCTGCAGTCCAAAGGATTCGAGGTCGTCACCGCGGCGGACGGCGCGGCGGCGCTGGAGCAGGTGCAGCGCGAGCACCCGGCCGTGATCTTGATGGATCTCAGCATGCCGCGCATGAGCGGCATGGATGCGCTGCCCGAGATCAAGCGGCTGGATCCGGAAGTTCCGGTCATCATCTGCACCGCCCATACGGACCTGGGCACCGCGGTGCGGGCCATGAAGCTCGGCGCCTACGACTACCTCACCAAGCCGTTCGACGTGGAGCTGCTGGCCCTCACGCTGCAGCGCGCGGTGGAGCGGAACCAGCTCCGGTCGCGCATCGACGAGCTGAAGCGCCAGGGGCAGAGCGGGGGACTCGCCGAGCGCATGGGCGGCAGCCCCGCGATCGCCCAGGTGATCCAGCAGGTCGGCCAGGTCGCCGAGTCCAACTTCACGGTGCTGGTCCAGGGCGAGACCGGGACCGGCAAGGAGCTGGTGGCGCGCGCCATTCACCAGCAGAGCCCGCGCCGGCAGGCGCCGTTCGTGGCGGTGGACTGCGGGGCGATCCCGGAGACGCTGGTGGAGTCCGAGCTCTTCGGCCACGAGCGCGGGGCGTTCACCGGCGCCCAGAGCAAGCGGGAGGGCCACTTCCAGCTCGCGAAGGGCGGGACCCTGTTCCTCGACGAGATCGGCAATATCCCGGTGGCGACGCAGGCGAAGCTGCTCCGGGCGCTCGAGCAGCGCGAGGTCCAGCCCCTCGGCAGCTCCCGGACGGTGGCGGTGGACGTGCGCATCATCGCGGCCACCAACGCGGAGCTCGAGGAGGGCGTGAAGGCCGGACGCTTCCGCGCCGATCTCTTCTACCGGCTCGGCGAGTTCACGATCACCCTGCCGCCGCTGCGCAGCCGCCGGGAGGACATCGCCCACCTCGCCCAGCGCTTCCTCGACGAGGTGAGCATGGAGCTGCGGCGGCCGGTGCGCCGCATCGCGGACGAGGCGATGCAGATGCTGCTCCGCCACGACTGGCCGGGCAACGTGCGCGAGCTCAAGAACGTGATCCGCAAGGCCGCGCTCGTGGCGAGCGACGAGGTCACGGTCGAGCACCTTCCCGCGCTCCCTGCGGGGGCGCCGGGGGCCGCGCCCGCCCTTCCCGAGCAGGCGGTGGGCGACCTCTCGCTGCGCGAGGTGGCGGAGCTGGCCGCGGTGCAGGCCGAGCGTGACCTGATCCAGCACGCGCTCCAGGCGACCAGGGGCAACAAGAGCCAGGCGGCGCGGCTCCTGCGCACCGACTACACGACGCTGCACGCCAAGATGAAGCGCTACTCGATCTCCGCCCGCGACTTCATGCCCCGCTGATCGGCCTCTGGCGGCGGCGCTATAGCGGCCGAGCCATAGTTCTGGAGTCCCCGCGATACCCGGGCGCTTCGACCGCCGCCGCGCGATCGCCGTGAGCCCTTCGAAGTAGCGGGAAAGAC
>DATFGS010000147.1:0-10801 GCA_035249225.1 Candidatus Methylomirabilota bacterium
TCCAGGTGCCATTCGAGCTGCGCGATCTGTTCCTGGGGCAGGGAACCGTCGATATAGTCCGCGAGCAGCTCGACACATTCCGGGCACCCGATCTCGCGCGACGCTCCGTCCATCCGTTCCCCCTCACCGATGAGGCGATCACCTGTAGCGAAACCTTAACACACGGCGGGCCCGGAGCAAGTCCGTCTTTGGGCGCCGGCACCGCGCGGATTGCCTTGTCGAGCGGGGCCGGTGTAGGCTCCTCGCAGCCATGGCCGCGCGGGTGGCCGTCCTCACGCCCTTTGCATCGCCTTCGGTCCGTGGCAACGCGATCACCGTCGAGCGCATCACGCGCGGCCTCCGGCAGCGCGGGCTCGAGCTGCGGGTCTGGGATCTCTCGGTGGTGCCGGAGGGCGCGGTGGACCACCAGATCGGACAGTACGGGCCGACGGTCCTCCACGCGTTCCACGCCTCCCGCACCGGGCCCGCCGCGCTGCGGCTCGCGCGGCGCGCGCACGTCCCGCTGCTGGTGACGGCGACGGGCACCGACGTCAACCAGGATCTCCTCGACGAGGACGCGGCGCCCATCGTCCGCCGCGTGCTGGAGGGGGCGGGGGCGGTGAGCGTCTTCGACGAGTCGATGGCCGCCCGCATCGTGGAGGCGCTGCCCGCGACCGCGGCCCGCCTCGTGGTGATCCCGCAGAGCGTGGCGTTCGAGCCGCCCGCCTCCGCGCACTGGCCGCCCCTCGCCGCGCTCCAGCGCCTGCCCGGCCCCATCATCCTGTTCCCGGCGGGCATCCGGAAGGTGAAGCGCCCCGCGTTCCCGCTGGAGCCGCTCGAGCCGCTGCGCGACCGGTACCCGACCCTCGAGCTGGTCTACGTGGGCCCGATCATCGACGCGGTGGAAGGCGAGGCCCTGCGCGGGCTCCTCTCCGGCTATCCGTGGGCGCGATACCTGGGCGCGGTGCCGCACGACCGCATGCCCGCGCTGCTCGACCTGGCGGACGTGGTGCTCAACTGCTCGCTCTCCGAAGGCGGGATGGCCAACTCGGTGCTCGAGGCGCTCGCGCGCGGGCGCGCGGTGCTCGCCGCGGACATCGCGGGCAATCGATCGCTCGTCGAGGACGCGGTCACCGGCTTCCTGTTCGGCTCCCCGGAGGAGCTGACCGCGAAGGCCGATCGCCTGCTGCAGGATCCCGATCTCCGCGCCCGCCTCGGGGTCGCGGGCCGCGAGCGGGTCAATGCGCGCTTCGGCGCCGATCGCGAGACCGACGGCTACCTCGCGGCGTACGCGCGCCTGGCGCCGGGCTTCGGCTGAGCGCGCGGCACGGTCCTTGCTGCCGCAACGAGTCAATCGGGCCGTGTCGCGCGGTCCAGGCACGTTTCGCGCTGGTTTCGCGTGTACCGCGCGTGACGCTGAGTGAAATTCCGGCAGCCGCGCGCGTCCGAATGGTGAAAGAAGGGGCAAGTAGTTGACGGGGCTGGAGCGCCCCCCTATGATGGGTCAATTCCACAGGCGGGAAAGGAGCCGTTCATGGCGCAGCCTCCCGTTTCTAGCCAGTCCCAGGAGCAGCGAGTCCAGGAGTTCGTGAGCGCCCACCAGGCGCTGCGCGCCGAGGTCGGCAAGGTCATCGTCGGCCACAGCGACGTCGTCGGCGAGGTGCTGGTCGGCCTCTTCGCGGGCGGTCACGTGCTGCTGGAAGGCGTCCCCGGGCTCGGCAAGACACTCCTCATCAAGACCCTCGCGGAGAGCCTCGAGCTCTCCTTCTCGCGGATCCAGTTCACGCCCGACCTGATGCCGGGCGACATCATCGGCACCAACATCATCGTGGAAGACGCGCAGGCGCGGAAGCACTTCCAGTTCCAGCGCGGGCCCATCTTCGGCCACATCCTGCTCGCCGACGAGGTGAACCGGGCCACTCCGAAGACGCAGTCCGCGCTCCTGGAAGGGATGCAGGAGGGCTCGGTCACCGTCTCGGGCAACTCGCACCCGCTGCCGCAGCCCTTCTTCGTGCTCGCCACCCAGAACCCCATCGAGATGGAAGGCACCTACCCGCTGCCGGAAGCGCAGCTCGATCGCTTCCTCTTCAAGCTGCGGGTCCGGTACCCGGCGCTCGAGGAGCTCACCGAGATCATCGACCGCACCACCCACGTGCGGCAGGTCGAGGTCCGGCGCGTGCTCACCGGCGCACAGGTCCTCGCGATGCGCGAGCTGGTCCGCGAGATCCCGATCGCCACCCACGTGCGGGACCTCGCGTCCTTCATCGTGCTCGCCACGCATCCGCAGTGGGAGCGGGCCCCGGAGTCGACCCGCCGCTTCATCCGCTACGGGGCGAGCCCGCGCGGGGCGCAGGCCCTCGTGCTGGGCGCGAAGGTTCGCGCGATCTCGGAAGGCCGCTTCAACGTCAGCGTGGAGGATCTCCGGGCCACCGCGCTGCCCGCCCTGCGGCACCGCCTCATCCTGAACTTCGAGGGCGAGGCGGAGGGGGTGGACGTGGACGACCTGATTCGCCAGACCGTGGAGGCCGCGGAGGCGATGACCGGTTCCGAGAAAGAGGTCTTCCTGAGATAGGCGAGAGGAGAGTCTGATGCCCGGTCCCACGGTGGTCGAGCGGCTGGTCGCGGACGTCGCGCGGCAGATCCGCCTGCGACGCGCGGAATTCTACGGCCTGCGCGGCCTCTTGTGGGGATCTGTGGCCGCGGTGCTGCCGCTCGTCCTCAAGGAGTCGCTGGGGATCTGGAGCTACGCGGGCGCCGCGATCCTCCTGATGGCGGGCGCGGGCGCCGGCGCTCTGTACGGCTTCCTGATGAAGCTGCCCGCGGCGGAGGCGGCGCGGCTCGCCGATCGCGGCTACGGCCTTCAGGATCGGGTCAGCACCGCGCTCGAGTGGGTCGATCGCGCGGATCGCACCCCGATCGTGGAAGCTCTGGTCGCCGACGCGGCCGCCCGCGCCGATCAGCTTGGCGCGCGGCGCATCATCCCGCGCCGGGTGCCGCGCGAGGCCAAGTTCGTGCCCGTCCCGCTCCTGCTGGGCCTCGTGCTCGCCGCGGCGCCTCCGATCCCGCTGCCCAAGGCCGGCCTGCCCAACTTCTCGGTATCCCGCGACGACGACGAGGAGAAGCTCAAGGAGCGCGCGGGAGACCTGCAGCAGTCGGAGCGCCGGCAGGCCACCCGCCGCGATCCGGTCCAGCGGGCGGAGGTGCAGGAGCGCACGCTGACCCCGCGGATGGGCGGTGGCGGGCAGAGCCAGCCCGGGGATCTCGCGGCCGTCTTCAAGGACACCTCGCTCGCGGGCCGCGCGCCCGATTTCAACTCCTTCCTCAAGAAGGGCGACGATCGGCTGCGGATGCTGGAGCAGACCGATCGGCTGCCGGATCTGCAGAGCGACTTCACCCAGAACCAGACCCGGATGGTCTTCCAGAAGGCCAAGGCCCTGCGCGGCGGCGTCGACCCCAACAAGAAGGTGTCGCCGGAGAAGCTGCGCGAGCTGCTGCAGGAGATGGAGCGGCTCGGGCGGAAGAACCAGCCGGGGGGTGGGCAGAGCGACTGGTCGGGCGACGTCTACGAAGGCATGGAAGCCCTCGAGGGCGGCCAGAGCGACAAGGCGATGGAGGCCATGGAGCGGGCGCTCAGCAAGATGCGCTCCCAGGAGGAGCGCGGCCGCGACGGCAAGTCGCTCAAGGGCGGGCGCGAGAGCGACCGGCGCGGCAACAAGCGCGGGAACGACAAGGGCCGGGGCCAGGGCGGGCCGGGCGACGAGGGCGACTTCCCGGAGGGCGAGGGCCTGTTGCCGGGCCGCGGCAAGAGCAGCTCGCCGAAGGGCGACCCCACCGCGCGCCTGCGCGGCAATCCGTTCGATGTGGGTGTGGAAGGCGAGGCGCGTCCGGGCCGCAAGCAGGGCATCGACACCAACATGGTGGGCCGCGGCTCGCAGATGCCCTCGCGCATGCAGTACATGGGCGTGCTGGGGCAGTACCGGAAGATGATGGAGGAGTCCATCGCGCGCGAGCAGGTGCCGCGCGACTTCCAGAGCCAGGTCAAGGAGTACTTCCAAGCGCTGGATGAGAAATAGCGTCGTGGCCACCGCGCGTGCCGGCCACGAGCTGCTCTCGACGGACTTCCTCACCCAGCTCGAGCGCCTGAGCCTGCTCTCCCGCCGGTCGTTCCGGGGCCGGGTCAAGGGCGAGCGCCGCAGCCCGCGCAAGGGCATCAGCGTGGAGTTCTCCGATTACCGTCCCTACGGGGTCGGCGACGATCTCCGCTACGTGGACTGGAACGTCTACGCGCGGCTCGACCGGCTCTACCTCAAGCTGTTCGTGGACGAGGAGGATCTCTGCCTGCACCTCCTGGTCGACGCCTCCGCCTCCATGGGCTTCGGCGAGCCGTCCAAGCTCGACTACAGCGCGCGCCTGGCCAGCGCGCTCGGCTTCGTGGGTCTGGTGGGGCTCGAGCGGGTGGGGGTGGGCGTCGTGCGGGACCGGATGGCGGAGGGCTTCAACCCGGCGCGCGGCCGCAGCCAGGCGATCCCCCTGATGGACTTCCTCGGCCGCCTGCGCCCGGGCGGCGCGACCTCGCTGAACGACGGGCTCGCCGCGTACGCGCTGCGCTCGCGGGAGGCGGGCCTCGCGGTGCTCGTCTCGGACCTGATGGACCCGGGCGGCTACGAGCGCGGGCTGAAGGCGCTCCTGGAGCGCCGCTTCGACGTGCACGTCGTCCACGTGCTCTCGGGCGACGAGATGAATCCCTCCTTCGGCGGCGACCTGCGGCTGCTGGACGCGGAGACCGACGAGGAGCGCGACCTCACGCTTGACGCGGAGGCCCTGCGCGGGTACCACGAGCGGCTCCGCACCTTCCTCGATCGCGCCGAGCAGTTCTGCCGGGGCAACGAGATCACCTACCACCGGGTGGTGACCGAGACGCCGGTGGAGGAGTTCATGCTCCGCCAGCTCAAGGGGCTGCTGCTCGCATGAACTTCCTCAGCCCCTTCGCCCTGCTGCTGGGCACCCTCGCGGTGCCGCTGCTCCTCCTCTATTTCCTGAAGGTACGGCGGCGGCAGATGCGGGTGTCGAGCCTGCTCCTGTGGGCGCCGGCCCTCCGCGACCGCGAGGCCTCGACCTTCTTCCAGCGGCTGCAGCGCGACCCGCTCCTGATCCTCCAGATCCTCGCCCTGCTCGCCCTCACCGCCGCGCTGGCCCGGCCCGCGGTGAACGTGATGGGGCAGGGGGCCAAGCGGGTGGCCATCGTCATGGACGCCTCCGCCTCCATGAAGGCCGCCGACGTCTCGCCCTCGCGCTTCGTCCAGGCGCAGCGGGCCGCGCTCGGGCTGCTCGGCCGCCTCGGCGAGGGCGCCGAGGTGATGGTGATCGAGTCGGGAGTGCAGCCCAAGGTGCTGGTGCCGTTCACCCGCGAGCACGAGCGGATCTCCTCGGCGATCCGCTCGATGGAGGCGCACGATCTCCCCAACCGCCTCCAGGAGGGCCTCCGCACCGCGCGGGCGCTGGTCGGTCCCGACCCGCGCGCGGAGATCCACGTCTTCACGGACGGGGCGCATCCCGACGCGGTCAAGGGCCAGGGCGACGACGTCCGCGTGCGCTGGACCGGGGTCGGGCTCCGCTCTCACAACGTGGGCATCACGAGCCTCGCGGTCCGGCGCAGCTACTTCGGGTCCTACAACTCGCAGGCGTTCTTCTCGGTGGGCAACTTCTCGGGCGAGCGGCAGACCCTCTCGCTCCGGCTGACCCTGGACGACGAGGTCCTCACCGAGCGCACGCTCACCCTCGACCCGCAGGTGCGCCGGGCGATCACGGTGCCGTTCAGCGAGCAGCGCGGCGGCGTGCTCAAGCTCAAGCTGGACGTCTCCGACGATCTCGCCGCCGACAACGTCGCCTACGCGGTGATCCCGCCGCCGCGGACGATCTCGGTGCTGCTGGTCAGCCCCGGCAACCTCTTCCTGGAGAAGGTCCTGAAGACCGACCCCCAGGTGCAGCTCGAGGTGCGAAAGCCCGACGCCTACCAGGGCGGCATGGAGGGCTTCGACGTCGTGGTGGTGGACAGCGTGAGCCCGCAGAAGCTGGGCAACGGCCGCTTCGTCCTCGTCAACACCGTCCCGGGGGACGTGCCGCTCGAGGTGCTCGGGCGCCTCGAGAATCCCACGATCATGGACTGGGACCGCACGCACCCGATCATGCGGCAGATCGACTTCGCCAAGGTGACGATGGAGGACGCGATGCGCGTCCGCCCGCTCGCCGCCGGCAAGACCCTGGTCGAGGCGGTGGGCGGCCCGCTGATCTACGCCCTCGAGGAGCGCGATCGGAAGGCCCTCTTCTTCGGCTTCGACCTCTTCCGCAGCGACTTCCCGCTGCGGGTGGCGTTCCCGCTCATGCTCTCCAAGGGGCTCCGCTGGCTGCACCCGGCGGGGCTCGATCAGGCGAGCCTGCAGCTGCAGACGGGCCAGCCCATCCTGCTGCCGGTGGAGCACGGGGTGACCACCGCCACCGTGCGCACCCCGTCCGGGCGCAGCGTGCGGGCGCAGGTCAATCGCGGGATGGCGAGCTTCACCGAGACCGACGAGGTCGGCATCTACGCGGTGGTCACCGGGCGCGGCGAGACGCGCGTGGCGGTGAACCTGATGAACGGCGACGAGTCGGACCTGACCCCGCAGCCGCTGCCCGCCTTCGTGGAGGGCGCGCGGCCGGAGTCGGCCCCGGTGCTCATCGTCCGCGAGCTCTGGCCCTTCTTCGTGGCCCTGGCCCTGCTGCTCTTCGCGGTGGAGGGGTTCCTCTACTGGCGGCGCCAAACCGGGGGCCGCCTCGGGCTGCCCCGCGGCCTGGGCGACCGCTGGGCCCTCGGCCTGCGGTGCGTGCTCCTGGCGATGCTGCTCTTCTCGCTGACCAAGCCGACGATCCCGCGCTGGGCCGACCGGCTCAACGTGACCTTCCTGCTGGACATGTCGGACAGCGTGAGCCTGGCCGCGCGCGAGAGCGCGTACCGGTTCACCGCCCAGTCGGTGGCGGGGATGCAGCCGGGCGACCAGGCGGGCGTGGTGGTGTTCGGCGAGGAAGCGATGGTGGACCAGCCGCTCCGCGCGACCACCCGGATCGAGCGGCCCCAGGCCCAGGTGGGCGGGCGCGGCACCAACCTGGCCCAGGCGCTCCAGCTCGGGCTCGCCACCGCGCCGCCCGGCCAGGCGAACCGGTTCGTGCTCCTCACCGACGGGCGGCAGAACCAGGGCAACGCGCTCGCGGTCGCGCAGGCGGCCAAGGACGCGGGCGCCGACATCTACTACGTGCCGGCGCCGCTGACCTTCTCGCAGGAAGTCGTCGTGGAGTCGATGGTGCTGCCGCAGGAGGTGAAGTTCGGCGAGCCGTTCCAGGCCAAGGTGGTGGCGTGGAGCCAGGCCGAGACGCAGGGACGGCTGTCGCTGTACCGCAACGCCGAGTTTCTCGGCTCGCAGGTGGTGCGGCTCTCCCCGGGCAAGAACGTCTTCACCTACCGGCAGTCGCTCGAGCAGAGCGGAATCCACGTCTACCAGGCCGCCCTCGACGTGGACGGCGACACCATCGAGGAGAACAACCGCGCGGTCGGCACCCTGGTGGTGCGGGGTCGGCCGCAGGTACTGCTCGCCGAGAAGGACCGCAACCAGGCCCAGGCCCTGGCCGCGGCGCTCCGCTCCCAGCACGTGGACGTGACGGTGGTGGAGGCGGACAAGATCCCGAAGGACATGGCGGGGCTGCAGAAGTACGACGGGCTCATCCTGTCCAACGTGTCGTCGCTCAAGATGACGAAGAAGCAGATGGAGAACATCCGCGACTACGTCCGCGAGCAGGGCGGCGGGCTCATGATGCTGGGCGGCGAGGAGAGCTTTGGCCTGGGCGGCTACTACCGCACCCCGATCGAGGAAGCGCTCCCGGTGACGATGGAGGTGAAGCAGAAGATCGAGATCCCGAGCCTGGCGGTCGTGCTGTCCATCGATCGCTCGGGCTCCATGGCGATGACCACCGACGAGAAGGTGACCAAGCTCGACATCGCCAAGGAGGCCGCGCACCTGGTGGTCGATCTCCTCGACGAGCGGAACGAGGTCGGGGTGATGAGCTGGGACACCGAGTTCATCTGGGACGCCCCCCTCAAGCCGGCCCGGGACAAGCACGGCATCCACCAGGCGATCTCCACCATCAAGGCGGGCGGCGGCACCGACGGCTACCCGGCCCTCAAGGAGGCCTACCAGGTCCTCTTCGACCGGCCCGCCCTGCTGAAGCACGTCATCTTCCTGTCGGACGGGCAGATGACCCGCGGTGACTTCTCGGGGCTGCTGCGCCGGATGGCCAAGGACAAGATCACGGTCTCCACCGTGGCCATCGGCAAGGACGCGGACGTGCCCCTCATGGTGGACGTGGCGAAGTGGGGACGCGGGCGCTTCTACTACACCGAGGACGACTCCACGATCCCGCGCATCTTCACCCTCGAGACGCAGCTCGCCTCCAAGGCGTCGCTGGTCGAGCAGCCCTTCAAGCCCACCGTGGCGAGCCCGGCCCACGAGGCGATCCAGGAGATCGACTGGAAGGAAGCGCCCCCGCTCGGCGGCTACGTGGCCACCAGCATGAAGAGCAACGCGGACCTGGTTTTGATGACGCACCAGGAGGATCCGCTGCTCGCCACCTGGCGCTACGGCCTGGGCCGGTCGGTGGCCTTCACCTCCGACGCCAAGGCCAAGTGGGGCGTGCTCTGGGTGCGCTGGGGCGGCTTCAACAAGTTCTGGTCCCAGGTGACGCGCTGGACGCTGCGCACCGGCACCCGGAGCGACACGGTGGCCACCGTCTCGCGCAGCGACAACGTGGGCGAGGTGCTCGTCGACGCGATCGATCCCAAGGGTGAGTTCATCAACTTCCTGGATTCGCAGGTCGGGGTGGTCTCGCCGGACAAGACGCGCACCGTGGTCGATCTCGAGCAGATCGGCCCCGGGCGCTACCGCGGGCGCTTCCCGGCCAGCCAGGAGGGCGTCTACCTGGTCGGCATGGCCCAGCGGCGGGCGGACCAAATGGTCGGCTCCCAGCTCGCGGGTCTGGTGGTGCCCTACGGGCAGGAGTTCCGCGACCTGGGCGTGGACGAGACGTTCCTCCGCGAGCTCTCCGAGCTCACCGGGGGCGGGATGCTGAGCGATCCGAAGGACGCGTTCCTCCAGAATCGGCACAAGTCACGCCTCAGCGTGGACATCTGGCCGTGGCTGGTGGGGATCGTGGCGGTGCTGCTGATTCCGGAGGTCGCGCTGCGCCGGATCGGGCCGGTCGGTCTCGGCCGGCTGGTGGCGCGCCTGCGCGCGGGCCGGGCCAAAGGAGGGCGGGGAGATGAGAACGCTGATCCGAGCTAACCGGACCGTCGTCGGCGCGCTGCTGCTCGCGCTGATCGCCGCCGCGGGCGTCGAGGCAGCGGCCAAGCCGCCGCGCAATGTGCTCATCGTGCCGTTCGCCACCGGGGACCTGACGCGCGAGGAGCAGTGGATCGGCGAGGGCGTGTCCCAGTCGCTCATGCTGGCCCTCATGCACGTGCCGGGACTGGTGCAGATCGATCGGGAGCGCCTCCGGCAGCTCCCGCAGCCGGAGGCCTGGGACGAGGCGGCCACCGTGGCCGCGGCCAAGCGGCTGGGCGCCGACATCGCCCTGTTCGGCGAGGTGAAGCGGACCGGGGCCGACCTGATCCTGCAGCCCCGCTTCGTCGAGCTGCGCGGCGACAAGGTCGAGCGCGGCACGCTCGACACCGTCGCCATCGCGGAGGGCCAGCTCCTGGATCGGCTGCGCTCGCTGCCCGCGGGCTATCTCAAGGCGCTCCGAGCACCCGCGAGCGACGTGGATCTGGCCCGCGCCCAGAAGTGGGCGGCGCCCACCGGGATGCAGCGCGCCTACGAGCTCTACGTGCGCGGCCGCATGGCCGCGTACCGGACGACCCAGGACGGCAGCGAGGCGGCGGTCGAGTTCCTGAGCCGCGCCATCGAGGCCGATCCGCAGTTCGTGGCCGCCCAGCACGCGCTCGGGGTGGTCCACCAGAACCTCGGCAACCGCTGGAAGGCGGCCGCGCAGTTCCGGGCCTCCGCGCAGCTCGATCCGACCTACGCCGATCCCTACAAGGCCCTCGGCGATCTGTACCTCACCGCGCCGCGCCGGCTCTTCGAGGAAGCCATCAAGGCGTACACCAGGGCCATCGAGCTGCGCCCGTTCTACGCGGACGCGCACGTCGGGCTCGGCGACGCGCTCGCGGCCAAGGGCGACATCGATCCGGCGGTCGCCGCGTACCAGCGCGGCATCGAGTACAACCCGATGAACGCCAAGGTGCACGTGAGCCTCGGCAAGCTCTACTACGCGGAGAAGGGGCTCTACTACGAGTCGGTCACGTCCTACAAGAAGGCGATCGACCTCGATCCCACCTACCTCGACGCGCGGATGGGCCTCGCGGAGGTGTACGAGGACAAGGGCCTCTACAAGGAAGCGATCGAGGAGTACCGGCGGGTGGTGGACGCCGACGCCAAGAACACCGGCGCGCTCTACAACCTGGCGCTCGTGTACGAGAAGGTGGACCCCAAGGAATCCATCACGCTCTGGGAGCGCTACATCGGCCTGGCCGGGAACCTGCCCGCCGAGAAGGACTGGGTGGACGTCGCCAAGCTGCACCTGCGCAAGCTGAAGAGCCAGCAGGGCAACTAACGAACGGCGCCGCCTAGATTCCCAGCAGGGTCTTCAGCTGCGGCTTGTTGAAGCCGCGGACGACCTGGTCTCCGACCACGATCACCGGGATGCTCATGCCGCCCGAGAGCTTGATCAGCTCGTCCCGGGC
>DATFGS010000148.1:0-13958 GCA_035249225.1 Candidatus Methylomirabilota bacterium
GTTCCTGCGCTGCCCGGGCAAGGGCCTGGCCGAGATCGGAGTCGACGCGACCTCGGTGAAGCACGTGATCCTGAGCCACTTCCACTACGACCACGTGGGCAACTACGCGCTCTTCCCCAACGCCACCTTCTACGTGCAGGATTCCGAGATGGCGTTCTACACCGGCCGCCACGCGGCCCTGCCCGCCTTCCGCCACTCGGTCGAGGTGGACGACATGTGCGCGCTGATCCGCCTCAACTACGACAAGCGCATGCAGTTCGTGGACGGCTCCCGCGAGATCGTGCCCGGCATCGCGGTGCACCACGTGGGCGGCCACACCGCGGGCATGCAGATCGTCTCGGTGGCGCACGCGCGCGGCCAGGCGGTGGTGGCCTCCGACGCCTCCCACTACTACCGCAACTTCGAGGAGCGCATCCCGTTCAACACCCTTCAGGATCTGCCCCGCATGTACTCGGCGTTCGACAAGATCCGCTCGCTGGCCTCGTCGGCGGACCTGGTGCTGCCCGGACACGACCCCCTCGTGCTCGAGCGGCTCAAGAAGGTGGGCGACGGGATCGTGGAGATGTAGCGTAGGCGCGGGTGAACTCGGCGCCGAACAGGACGATCTGGGCCGAGTAGTAGACCCAGGCGAGGATGAGGATGACCCAGCCCGCCGCGCCGTACGCCGCGCCGACCTCGCTGGTGCCGAGGTACAACCCGATCACCAGCTTGCCCACGAAGAAGAGCCCGGCGGTGACGCCGGCGCCCAGCCACACCTCGCGCCATCGGATCGCCGTGTCCGGCAGCAGCTTGAAGATCATGGCGAACAGCAGCGTGTGCACCAGCATGGACCCGAGGAAGTCGGCCAGCTCGACCATCGGACCGATCGCGGGCAGCCGGCCCCACCCGTAGCGGCCGAAGGCGGCGACCGCGGCGCTCAGCACCAGCGAGACGCTCAGCAGGAAGCCGGTGCCCAGCACCGCCGCGAACGACAGGAAGCGCGCGCGGACCATGTCCCACACGCCGGCGTGGGCCGCCGGCTCCACCTGCCAGATCCTGTTCAACGCGCCCTGCAGCTGGCTGAACGCGCTGGTCGAGCCGAAGAGGAGCACCAGGAGCCCGACGAGGGTGGCCCGCCCGCCCGCGCCCTGCCGCCCGGCGCTCTCGACCAGGGACTGGATCGCGGTGGCCCCTTCCTCGCCGACCAGCCCGCGGATCTGCGAGACGATCTCGCCCTGGGCCGCCTCCTGGCCGAACATCGCGCCGGCCACCGCGATGACGATGACCAGGACGGGGGCGAGCGAGAACACGGTGTAGTAGGCGAGGGCGGCCCCGAGCGTCAGACAGTCGTCCGCGTTCCACTTGATCGCCGCGCGCTTGATCAGCTCCCAGACCATGCTCACGGTCGAGAGCGCAGCAAAGCGCGTGCCGTCAGATCGGACAGACGAGGTGACCGAGGCGCTCGGTCAGCTTCGGGTTCTCCCGGTAGTCCACCGGCACGTCCACGATGGAGGGCCCCCGCCAGGCCAGCGCCTCCGCGAGCACGGGCGCGAGGCCCCGCGCCGACTCCACCCGGAAGCCCTTGGCGCCGAACGCGTGGGCCAGGGTCACGAAGTCCGGGTTGGTGAACTCCACGCCCGACTCGCGGCCGAGGCGGGTCTGCTGCTTCCACTGGATGAGGTTGTAGCCGCCGTCGCGGAAGATCACGTTGACGATCGCGAGCCCCAGCCGGCGGGCGGTCTCCATCTCCTGGAGGTTCATGAGGAAGCCGCCGTCGCCGCTCACCGCCACCACCTTGCGCTCGGGGTGCACGAGCTTGGCCGCCACCGCCGCGGGCAGCGCGAACCCCATCGCGGCGAGGCCGTTGGAGATCAGCACGCTGTTCGGCTCGTAGGCCGGGAAGGTGCGCGCGATCCACAGCTTGTGGCTGCCCACGTCCGAGATCAGGATGTCCTCGCGCCCCATCGCGGCGCGGAGGTCGCGCAGGATACGCTGCGGCTTGATCGGGAACCCGTCGTCGTCCGCGCCGTCCGCGAGCTGCTCGAGAATGTAGCGGCGCAGCTCGAGATAGGGCCCGGGATCCTTCTGGCCCTTCACGAGGCCGTTGAGCAGCTCGAGCGCCTCGCGCACGTCCGCCACCACCTCGACCGCCGGCTGGTAGTGACCGTCCACCTCGGCGGGGGTGAAGTCGACGTGGATGACGTGCTTCTTCCGCTCGGGGTTCCAGAACTTCGGCGCGTACTCGACCAGGTCGTAGCCCACCGCGATGATCAGGTCGGCCTTCTCGAAGCCGTACGAGACGTAGTCGCGGGCCTGGAGGCCGGCCGAGAGGAGCGCGAGCGGGTCGTCGTACGGCATGCAGCCCTTGGCCATGAAGGTGTTGACCACCGGAATGCCGTGGGCGCGCGAGAACTCGCGCAGCTCCCCGGACGCCCCGCCCCGGATGACCCCGTTGCCCGCGAACACGAGCGGGAACGACGCGGCCTCGATGAGGCGCGCGGCCGCCTGGAGCGCCTGGCGGTCCGGGGAGGGGCGCCGCGGGCGCTCGGTGGAGAGCGCCTCGCCCTCGGTCGGCTCCTCCGCCACGTCCTCGGGCACCTCGATGTGGCACGCGCCCGGCTTCTCGGCCTCCGCGACCTTGAAGGCCTTGCGGATGACCTCCGGAATCACCACCGGCATCTCGACGCGCGCGTTCCACTTGGTGAGCGGGCGCATGAGCTCGACGATGTCCACGTACTGGTGCGACTCCTTGTGGACGCGGTCGCGCCCCGCCTGCCCGGTGATGGCCACCAGCGGGGCGTGATCGAGGTTGGCGTCGGCCACCCCGGTGGCCAGGTTGGTGGCCCCGGGGCCCAGCGTGGCCAGGCAGACGCCCGCGCGGCCGGTGAGCCGTCCGTAGGCGTCGGCCATGAAGGCGGCGCCCTGCTCGTGCCGGGTGGGGATGAAGCGCACGCTGGAGTCGACCAGGGAGTCGACGATGTCGAGGATCTCCTCGCCGGGCACCCCGAACACGTACTTGACGCCCTCGTTCTCGAGACACCGGGCGATCAGCGCGGATGCTTTCACCGCCACCTCCTGATCGTCAGTCTACGCCCCCGGTGGTGACGCGGCCAGCCGAGCATCGGTTGCCGCGCGCCCGGGGAAGGCGCAGAGTCGTCTGAAAGAGAACGCCCACCCAAGGAGCATCTGCATGAGCTTCCAATCGGTCAATCCGGCAACCGGCGAGATCCTCGAGACGATCGAGGAGATGACCAGGGCCCAGATCGAGCAGGCGCTGGCCCGGGCGCACGCCGCCTTCCTCGAGTGGCGCACCCGGCCCTTCGCGGATCGCACCCGGCTGATGCGGGCCGCCGCGAAGGAGCTTCGCGCGAGCAAGGACGAGTACGCCATGACCATGACCCGGGAGATGGGAAAGCCCATCACCCAGGCCCTGGCCGAGGTGGAGAAGTGCGCGGGCACCTGCGACTACTATGCCGAGCACGCGGAGGCGTTCCTGGCCGAGCAGCCGCGGGAGACCGACGCAACCCGGAGCTACGTCCGCTTCGACCCGCTCGGGGTGGTCCTGGCCGTGATGCCGTGGAACTTCCCCCTCTGGCAGGTCTTCCGCTTCGCGGCGCCCGCCCTCATGGCGGGAAACGCGGGCATCCTCAAGCACGCCTCCAACGTCCCGCGCTGCGCGCTCCAGATCGAGCAAGTCTTCCGGCGCGCGGGCTTCCCGGAGGGGCTCTTCCGCACCGTGCTCACGGGGGCGGCGGGCGTGAAGGACATCATCGCGGACCCGCGCGTGGTGGCGGCCACGCTGACCGGCAGCGAGCGCGCGGGCATGGCGGTCGCCGAGCAGGCCGGGCGCATGCTGAAGAAGACGGTGCTCGAGCTGGGCGGCAGTGATCCTTTCATCGTGCTGGCCGACGCCGACGTGGACGCGGCGGCGCGCGCGGCGGCGGAGGCGCGGCTGATCAACAGTGGCCAGAGCTGCATCGCGGCGAAGCGCTTCATCGCGGTCGAGCCGGTGCTCGACCGCTTCGTCGAGCGCTTCAAGTCGGAGCTGGCCGCGCGCCGCATGGGCGACCCGACCTCGCGCGACACCGCGGTGGGTCCGCAGGCCCGCGTGGACCTGCGCGATCAGCTGCACGAGCAGGTGGCCGAGTCGATCAAGCGCGGAGCCCGGGCGCTGCTGGGCGGCGAGGTGCCCGCGGGGAAGGGCGCCTTCTATCCGCCCACCCTCCTCGCCGCGGTGGACAAGGGCATGCCCGCCTTCGACGAAGAGACCTTCGGTCCGGTGGCCGCGGTGATCACCGCCAAGGACGAGGCCGACGCGATCCGCCTCGCCAACGATTCGCCCTACGGGCTGGGCGCCGCGCTCTGGACGCGCGACCGCGGCCGCGCCGAGCGGCTGGCCGCGCAGGTCGAGGCGGGCGCGGTGTTCGTCAACGGGATCGTGAAGTCCGACGCGCGCCTGCCCTTCGGCGGCATCAAGCGCTCGGGCTATGGCCGCGAGCTCTCCGAGTACGGCATCCGCGAGTTCGTGAACATCAAATCCGTCTGGATCGCGTAGAACCCAGCGCCGAGCCGAAGCCCCGCCGGTCGTCCGCGGACTGGGAGGAGTGCGGGGGCCATTTCTGGGCCCCCGCATTTGATAGAGAAGCTAACCGGCGGTAACACGTACCGGGTAGCTCCGACCGGATTCGTCCACGGGTCCCCCGCACTCCCCCCGCGGGCAACCCGGGACCGGCGGACACCGGCCAGGGCTTCGGCTCCCGGCCCGCGTTCCTGCTCTCCCCCTCTCACTCGCCGTCGAGGGCCTCGGGCATGTGGCGGAGCAGGCGGGCGTGGAAGTAAGCGAGGGCGCCGACCATCGCCGCCGCCCCCAGCACGTGGCCGGCGAGAACGATCGCCGGGGTCATCGCCTGGCCGAGCCACTGTGAGAGCAGGTATCCCATCGCGAGGAACACCACCGCGAGGCAGCAGCCGAGGATGAAGATCAGCGCGAGCACCCGCTTCTCGCGCTCCGCGAGAGCGAAGAGTCCCGCCACCCCGAGGCCCAACGCCACGAAGCCGGCCAGGTGCACCGCGGTGTAGCCCACCACCAGCCGCGCGGTCGGGCTGACCGCGGCCCCCCGCGCGCCATCGAAGAGCGCGGCGCCCAGCAGCGCGGGAGTCCGCAGCGGCGCGCCCGCGGCCAGATCCACGATGAAGAACCACAGCATCACGATCGCGGCCCCGATGAGCCCCACCGTGATGCCCTCGCGCAGCGCGTGAGTCCCTCGCCGCGCCACGCGGGCACTCGTCCCGGAGCGTCCGTACCGCATCGTCGCCTCGCTCATTGTCGTGTCCTCCCGCTCTCCTCGAAGTGCACGTTCGGGACCAGCCGGCGGGCCGTCGAGACCCGCCGCGCACGTCGGAAGAAAGTACGCGGCACTCTTTACCGTCCGCGCCGCGGCCCTCGTCGCGCTGGCCCCGATCGGCGCGCATCTTCATGGCTTTAGGCCGTGGCATACCGCTTGCTCCCCTACCCTCGCGTCACGACGGCGAAGCCGGCCGCAACGGACGACACCGGGAGGACACGCACATGGCGCGCAAGGCGAAGACGAGCGAGGAGCCGCGTATCGGACGGAAGGATCTCCAGGATCCGGACCGGGACGCGCGCAACTCGCGCAAGGGCGACGTGGAGCGCGACGCGGAGCGCAGCGATCGCGAGGCGGGCGCGGGACGGCCCGTGCAGCTGGACGAGGAAGGGCGCTCGCGTCCGGCCGGATCCGATTCACCACGGCCGGCCGACGACGCGGTCGTGCCGAAGTAGACATTCACCAAACCCGTTTCAAGGAGGAAGCACACCATGCGGTACGGCAAGACGATGACGACGGCCACGATTCTCACCGCGCTGCTCGCGGCGGCCCCTTTCACCGCGGGAGCGCAGAGCAAGATGGAAGACACGAAGGACAAGGCCAGGACGATGACCCATGATGCCAAGACCGCGGTCAGCGATTCCTGGATCACGTCGAAGACCAAGATCGCCCTCTTCGCGGACGAGCGGGTGAAGGGCACCCAGGTCAGCGTCGACACCATGAAGGGCGGCGTGGTGCACCTGCGCGGCAAGGTCGACAGTCCCGAGGCGAAGGCCGCCGCGGAAGAGGTCGCCAAGGGCATCGAGGGCGTGCAGTCGGTGAAGAACGACCTCCAGGTCGTGGCCCCGGCGGCCCGGAAGATGGTGGACACCAAGGATTCGGACATCGACAAGGCGGTGAAGGCGCGTCTGGCGAAGGACGCGCAGGTCAAGAAGGTGGACGTGCGCACCGACGCGGGCGTGGTCACGCTGACCGGTGAGGTCCCGAGCATCGTCGCGTCGGCCAAGGCTTCCGAGATGGCCCGCGGCGTGGCCGGCGTGAAGTCGGTCAAGAACGAGCTGACCGTGCGGCAGGCCAACAAGTAGACGATCCGATGGCCAGGCCCAGGGCGAAGGGTCGGGGCAAGGTCAAGAAGGTGATGGGCGAGTTCAAGCGGGGCACGCTCCGCTCGTCCTCGGGAGGGAAGGTTCGCAAGCGCAAGCAGGCCGTCGCCATCGCGCTGAGCGAGGCTCGCGAGGCCGGCGCCCGCATCCCGCGCCGCCGGCGGCGGACATCCCGGGCCCGTTGACGCGGCCGGGAAGACCCGGCGCGAGTGCGCCGGCAAAGAAAGGAGTGACGACGACATGGGCACCACGGAGAAGCAGGGACAGCAGGGTGGGCAGGGTCAGCCGGGCCAGCCCGGTCACGACCGGGACAAGGACCGTCAGGGCCAGCAGCAGCAGGAGCCGGGCCGCAACCCGCAGCCGGGTGGGGGCCAGGGCGATCGCAGCGGTCAGGGCGGTCAGGGTGAGCGGCGGTAGGTAGACGCCAAGGGCGGGCGGCGGGATCACTCCCACCGCCCGCCGGGCCTTCACGATCCACCGACGAGGAGGAGCGAGTCGTGTCACTGATCCTGGTCATCATCCTGGTACTGATCCTGGTCGGGACCTTGCCGACGTGGGGCTACAGCTCGGGCTGGGGCCCCTATCCGAGCGGGGGCGTCGGCCTCGTCCTCTTGATCCTCATCATCCTGATGCTCACGGGACGGCTCTGACATGAACGCGTGCGCGGCATCGGGACGGGTGGCGGCGGCGGTCGCCCTCGCGGTGGCGGGCCTCGGAGTGGGGCTCCTCCTGCTCGGCGGCCGGCGCCCCGCCCCACTCCCGGTGGCGCGCTGTCCGATCCACGGCATCGCCTATGATGCCGAACTCGAGGTATGTCCCGACTGCGCCAAGACGGACGCGGCGGGGGACAAGGGAGGCACGCGATGAGCGGGATGCCGGCGCTGTTCTGTCTGACCTGCAACACCTTTCGGGAAGTCGAGGACTGGCGGGAGCGGGGCGAAGCCCTCGTGATCGCGCTGGGACCCTGTGGGCACGAGATCCGGCGAAGCGCCGGCGTCGAGTGGCCCATCCACAACGTAGCCGCGTGAGCAAGGAGAGCGTCATGCTGAGTCGATTCGTGCTGGGAGCCATCGTGGGCGGCATCGCGGTCTACGTCTGGGGCGACGAGATCCGGCGCTTCGCGAATACCAAGGGCCGGACCGCGCGCCTCGCGGCGGCGGACACGCTGAAGGCGGTCCAGTCCACCGCCGAGGAGATGTTCGATACCGCGAAGGAGCAGGTGACGTCGACCCTGCAGTCGGGTCAGGACGCCATCCGGCCCGCGCGGGCCCAGCGGGAGCGGTGATGAGCGCCCGGGCGGGGATCGGCCTCGCGCTCGTCGCGGCGGCGGTGCTCGGGGGGTGCGCCTTCGAGACCGCCTCGACGGCGCCCACGGGCCGGACGGCCGAGACCACGCGGCCGGCCCCCAGCGCCACGCCGCCGGCCGCGCCGCAGAAGACCGTCGACCCCGCGCAGGTGGAGCGCCTGAAGAAGGCGATGATTCCGCTCCTGCAGGCCATGGACAAGCCGAAGCCGCCGAGCCAGGTCAAGGTCGGCATCATCGACGACGCGACGATCAACGCGGCCAACGCGGGCAACGGGGAGTTCTACGTCACCACCGGCCTCCTGCAGAAGGCCAGCGACGACCAGCTCCTCGCGGTGATGGCGCACGAAGTGGCTCACGACGACCTCGGCCACGTGGCCAAGGCCCAGGCGCTCGGCACCGGGCTCGGGATCGGGGCGGTGATCCTCGACCAGATCATCCCCGGCGCGGGCCGGGTGGCTCCGATCGCGGGCGCGCTGATCCAGCGCAAGTACAGCCGCAACGAGGAGTACGCGGCGGATCGCCATGGCGTCGAGCTGCTCAAGCGGGTCGGCCGGAACAAGGAGGTCATGATCAGCACCTTGACCTGGCTGATGAGCACGGAAGGGGGAGGCAGCGGCGGCGGGTTCCTCAGCACCCATCCCGAGACGGGGGATCGCATCGAAGTCCTCCGCCGGCTGTGACCGCGGTGCGCGGCCGGGGCATGGGCGGCGTGATCTCGGCGGTCTGCCTGTTCCTGCTGCTCGCGGGCTGCAGCCACGTGCAGTCCCATCTCGAGCTGCCCGATCTGCAGATCGCGGAGCCCACCTTCCGGTCCACGCTCGTCGGGTACACCGGCGGCACCGTGGTCGGGGGCAACCGGGTGGACATCCTGCTGAACGGAGAGGAGATCTTCCCCTCCAAGCTCGAGCTGATCCGCTCCGCCCGCAAGAGCATCACCTATGCCCAGTACGTCTTCGAGGAGGGCGCGCCCGCCGCGGATACCGCGCAGGCGCTCGCGGAGCGCTGCCGCGCCGGGGTCAAGGTGCACGTGCTGGTGGACGCGGTCGGCTCGCTCATGATGCCGTCGCAGTATCGCGACTGGATGACCGAGGCCGGGTGCCAGGTGGTCTCCTATCGCCCGGTCACCCCGTGGACCATCGACCGCGCCAACTACCGCAATCACCGGCGGATCCTCGTGGTGGACGGGCGGGTCGGCGTGACCGGGGGCTCGGGAACCAGCGGCAAGTGGAGCGGCAACGGCCGGCAAGAGGGGCAATGGCGCGACACCGACATGCGGGTGGAGGGCCCGGTGGTCAACCAGCTCCAGGGCGCGTTCGCGGAGAACTGGCTCGAGGCGACCGGGGTCTCTCTCGGCGGGCCCGACTACTTCCCGTGGCCGATCGAGGCCAGGGGCGCGGTGGAATCGCAGATCGTGCGCAGCTCGCCCGCGGGGGGGAGCGTGGCGATGTACACCATGTTCCTGCTCGCGATGGCCTCGGCGCGCCGGACCATCTACATCACCAACCCCTACTTCGTGCCCGACGACAAGATGATCGAGACGCTGGTCCAGGCGCGCCGGCGGGGCGTGCGGGTCGTGCTGCTCCTGCCCGGCGCCATCGACCACAACCTCGTCCGGCAGGCGAGCCGGTCCCAGCTGGGCCGGCTGCTCGAGGCGGGCGTGCAGATCCACGAGTACCGGGCGGCGCTCCTGCATTCCAAGACGATGGTGATCGACTCCATGTGGGCCACCGTCGGCAGCACCAACCTCGACCGCCGCTCCTTCGAGCTGAACGAGGAGCTGAACCTGGTCGTGTACAACGCCGACGTTGCCCGCCGGCTGGAGCGGGTCTTCATCGACGATCTCGAGCGGTCCCGCCCGGTCACGTACGCGCAGTGGCAGAACCGCGGGATCGTGAGCCGGGTCCTCGAGATGCTCTCGCTGCCGGTGCGCGGCCAGCTCTGACCGGGACGGCGGTTGACCGGCGCGCTAGGCTGAAGGTATGAACCGCCCGGCCACGCTCCTCCTCGTCTTCCTCCTGACCCTGGTCGCCGGCGATGGCTTCCCGCCCTCGCTGGGGCCGGTCGCGTCGCGGGCCGAGAGCTCCACGCTCCTCGTCGCGCCCGGCTTCTTCGATCCCGCGCAGCGGGCGGGCAGCGCCTACAAGAACGTGGACCCGCAATACCGGCGCGCGTCCTACTGGACGCGCCTGCACTCGCTGGTGATGGGCGCCACCTGGCTCGTCACGGAGCGTCGCGTCGCCGCGCTGCCGCTCGGCACGCCCGATCTGGCGGCCCCGCGCGACCGCGCACACGCCCCGACCGTGACCTGGATCGGGCACTCCACCGTGCTGGTCCAGCTCGACGGGGTGACCTTCCTGACCGATCCGACGTGGGCCGAGCGCAGCGGCCCCTTCAGCGGCTTCGTGGGGGTGCGCCGCTACACGCCGCCCGGCATCGCGTTCGACGATCTGCCGCCGATCGACTTCGTGCTGATCTCCCACGACCACTATGATCATCTCGACGAGCCCACCGTGCGCCGCCTGGCCCGCGCGTTCGACCCGCTCTTCATCGTGCCCCTCGGCATCAAGGCCTGGCTCGCCGATCGCGGCATCACCAACGCGGTGGAGCTCGACTGGGGAGAATCGGTCACGGTGAAGGGGCTGACGGTGGTGTGCACGCCCGCCCAGCACGGTGGCGGCCGCACCGCCGTCGACCAGGGACGCCGGCTCTGGTCCTCGTGGGCGGTGCTGGGCTCGAAGCGCTTCTACTTCGGCGGCGACACCGGGTACTATCGCCACTTCGCGGAGACGGGCGACCGGCTCGGGCCGTTCGACCTGGCCGCGCTGCCGATCGGATCCTACACGCCGCGCGAGATCGCCAGGCCGGTGCACATGTCCCCCGAGGAGGCGCTGCAGGCCGCGCTGGACCTGCGCGCCTCCCACCTGCTCGGGGTCCACTGGGGGACCTTCGCGCTCGCCCGCGAGCCGTACGACGAGCCGCCCACCCGCCTCCGGGCCGAGCTCGAGCGGCGCCACCTCGACGCCGACGCCACCTGGATCCTGAATCCCGGCGAAACCCGGACCTGGTAACCCCTCCCTCCAGAGGGGAGCGGACCGGGCGCGGGGCTACAGCCAGTAGTACGGGAAGCGGTAGTAGTCGTGCAGCCGCGTCTCGTAGTCGCGGCTCAGATCGGCGTCCGGCTTGTACTCGGGCGCCTCCTGGATGCGCTTCTTCTCGATGTTCATCACCACCGTGTCCCGCTCGGGGGCCACGCTGCTGATCCAGGCGGTCGAGAGCACGACCTTCTTGCCGGGCAGCCAGTTTCCGGTGTCGATGACGAGATAGCGCAGCTTCATCTCCTGGTCGTCCACGATGAGATCGCTGACGCTGCCGATCTCTCCGTCGGTGGCGAGGATCCGGTAGTTGAGCACGTTCTTGATCGGTCGCAGCATGGGGGACTCCTTTCGGCGCGAGTTCCTTCGACCACGCTGAGAGGAGCAACATCCATGCCGCGTCGAAAGCCCGGAGCGATCCGCGTTTTCCGCCGGCCGGGCCGCGCGCGGATCGCGCGACCGGAACGAACTACCGGGTAGTATCGATGACCTGGCGCACGTGGGAGGCATCGCTCGTCTCCGCGTAGCGCCCCTGCCCGTACGCGCCGATCACCCCGCGCCAGAACCGGATCGCGGGCGCGTTCCTCGGGAGCTCGAAGATCTCCCATTTCCCCCGGAATCGATCGAAGAGGGTGAACACCGCCTCCCGCCCGACCCCCCGGCCCCGGTGCGACCGCAGCACGAAGAACTCCGACATGCGGAAGTCCATGCCCGGCTGCAGGTGGGGAGACGGGACCTGGTTCACGAGGGCAAAACCCACGCGGCGTCCGGCCTCGACCAGGATGAACGGGTGATCGTTGTCCTCCTCGAGCCAGCTCGGGAGATGATCCGGGCTCCAGATCCCGCGATCGTCCAGGGTGTAGTAGGCATCGTCGAACTCGGAGAGGTCGTGGAGGTAGAACGGGTAGACGTTGACCAGCCACTCGCGATCGAGCGGCGAGCGACGCGCGTCGCGCAGCTCGATGCTCATGCCGTCACGGGGCCATCGGATTCGCGCGCCGGGCCGCGTCCCGGATCCGGTCGGCGTCCTCGGCGAGGAGGAGCCGGGCGCCGACCAGCGCGGCGGTCACCACCTCGACGCGCGCCACGTACGCGTCGTGGCTGCCGTAGCGCTCCTCCAGGGAAGGGCGCGGGTCGCCCGCGGCCAGCCGGTCGGCCCGGGTCCGCGCGAAGGCGGCGAAGGTGCCGTCGCGATCGCAGAGCTCCCCGTCCGGGAACGGGTCCCGGTAGACGTTCCAGCCGGTGTGCGTGCCGAGCGGCACCGCGATGGCGGGCAGCCGGATGCCCGCCACCTCGTTGCCGTCTCCGTCTACGCGCGACACCAGCGGCCGGTAGACCAGCGGCCGGTAGGCCTTCGCCGGCTCGGGGCGGGGGGCGGTCCAGTCGCCGAAGAGCACGAGGCGGTTGACCTCGAGGACGCGGCGCACGCCCGGGATGGAGGGGAACCCGGTGTCGTCGGGCGGGACCAGCGTCCGCCCCGCGAGGGTGGGCACGCGGCTCGGGGGCGGCTCGACCCCGTCGCTCACCCAGCGGTCGAGCGCGGTGAGCAGGGCCCGGAGCGCGGGCGCCGGGCTGTGCGGATTGCGCGGGTTCGCGCACGGGCCGGGCGCCGCGGTGAGGCCGGCGCGGCCGCCGTGCTGGGTGCCCGCCACCAGGTAGGCGCGCGTGCCGGCGGGCAGCGGCACGTCGCGCCGGCCGAGCGGATCGGTGTGGAGCAGCGAGGCGCCCTTCTGCCAGTACTCGGTCGAGGTGTTGACCTCGATCAGGCGCGGGTCCGAGCCGTCGCCGCGCAGGAGCGCCCCGCTCCGACCGGTGACCGGATCGGTGAGGCGGGCGCTCGAGAACGGGAACTCGTTCTCCGGCATCAGGTGGTCCTCGTGCTGGGTGTTGGTGCGGCCCGGCTGCCCGAACTCGGCGTTGAGGAACACGCGGCCGACGCCCGAGATGTGCGCGAGGACTCCGTCGAAGACCCGGCGCCCGGCCTCGTCGCGGTTGAACCCCTGCCCGATGTGATCGCGGAGGTAGCGGCCGCTCTGCGACACGCCCACCGCGAGCACCGCCCGGGTCCCGCCCCGCGCCGGGTTCGGCGCCGTCGCCCCGTCCGGCGCGTGGCGCAGGAACGCCACGAAGTCGCGGGTCGCCGCGAAGCCGAGCCCCAGCACCTTGGGATCGCGCGCCGGGTAGCGGAAGTCGTAGATGGTCCCGGGCCCGGGCCGGGTCCCCGCGGGCAGCAGGCGGATCGAGCGCCCGTCCACGTACGCCCACTCGCCGGCCGGAACCTCCGACGGCGGATGCGCCTCGTTGCGGCGCACCGTGAGACGCGCGGCCGACTGGTCGAGAGTGGCAGCCTCGTAGCTCAGGCGGAAGATCTCCACCGGCTGGCCCCGCGTGCCGGAGACCAGCTCCTCGCGGATGGTCCGCACGATGGGCCGCCCGCCGTCCGAGGGCACCGGCGCCTGCATGGCCAGCCCGCCCCCGGTGCGCGGGGCGTCCGGATCCCACCCGCTCCACGCGAGCGTGTAGCCCTGCCGCAGCAGGAAGGCGTTGCCGACCTCGGCCGCCGAGCGCGGGTCGTTGCTCCCGGCGGGGGCGTCCATGAAGAACAGGAAGAGGAGCTTGCGGCCGCGGTTGTTGACCTCGTAGACGATCTTGCGATTGCCCCTGGCGGGATCCGCGGGGCGCAGCAGGTAGAAGTCGGTCTCGTACTCCACGAGGTCCCGGGCGTTCCGGGGCGCGCGGGCAAGGTTGACGATGCCCGCGTTGGCCGGATCGCGCGGATCCACCTCGCCCCGGGCCACGCCCACCACCCGCTCGTAGGCGCCGGCCGCGCCGAACGATGCGCCGGCCGCGAAGGGCTCGGTGCGATCGATGCGCACTGCGACGATGCGCGCCTCGGCGGGGGCGGCCGCCCCCAGCGCGGCCAGCAGCCCCGCCACCATCGGCGCGATCGATCGCCGGACGAAGGCGGCCATCTCGACGGGAACCCGATCCCGGATCCGGCTAGGACGGCTTCGAGTCGTCCACGTCCCGCGCCCCCACCGTCCGGGTGCGGTACTCGGCGGGCACCGCCCGGCCCGCGTCGGTGAACGCGCGGCGCACCGCCTCCACGTTGGGGCTGAAGATCGTCTTGCGG
>DATFGS010000149.1:0-6267 GCA_035249225.1 Candidatus Methylomirabilota bacterium
CGACGCGGGCTGGCTCTTCCTCAAGCTCGGCGAGTCGCTCGAGCGCGTGTTCCGCACCAGCGTGATCCTCCGGACCAAGCTGCCCGCCCTGGTGGCCACCGAGCCCAAGATCGACCTGCCCCTCTTCTACAGCCAGTGGCGCAGCCTCCTGCGCGGGCTCTCCTCGCTCGAGAACTACCGGAAGGTCTTCGGAGCCCGGCTCGAGCCGATCGACGTGCTGCAGTTCCTGCTCTTCGACGCCCAGACCCCCCGCTCGGTGCGCTACGGGGTCACCGCGGTGAAGGACTACCTCGACCGCATCTCGAGCGCGAGCGACCTGGGCCAGCCGGTGCGGATCGTGGGCAAGCTCGCGGCCGAGCTCTCCTACCAGGGACACGACCTGATCCGCGAGGGCGAGATCCTGCCCTTCCTCGATCACGTCCTCGTCGAGCTCGGCCGCGCCCACGACGCGGTGTCCACCGTGTACTTCGGGAGCTGACCGCGCCGCCCATGTTCGTCGAGATCGAGCACACCCTGTCGCTGGCCTACGACGCCTACATCCGGGAGTCGTTCCTCGAGCTGCGCATGCAGCCCAAGACCACCGGCGACCAGACGCTGCAGTCCTTCGTGCTCGCGGTGGGCCCGCCGACCAAGACCTCGCGCTACCGGGACTGGAACCACAACGTGGTGCACCATTTCACGATCGTGCACTTCCACGACCGGATCGAGGTGGTCGCCCGCTCCGCGGTGAGCACCCATCCCGCCGCGCCCGCGCTCGCCACCGTCACCGACGCGCGCCCCTACCCGGACCCTCCCTACCCGCTGCTCGACTTCCTCGCCTTCGACGGGCCGGTGCGGGCGAGCGCGCAGCTGCGCCGGTTCTCTCAGGGGGTGCCGGTGCCCGCCACCGCGCCGCTCGGCGAGCAGGTGCGCGCGTGCGGCCGGCACATCGGCGAGCACTTCACCTACCGCAAGAATGTGACCAGCTACGACTCCACCAGCGACGACTTCCTCGCGGCGGGCGCGGGCGTCTGCCAGGACTTCACCCACCTCATGCTCGGCCTGCTGCGGCTGCGCCAGATCCCGTGCCGCTACGTGAGCGGCTACCTGCACATGCCGCCGCGCGAGGGCGAGTCGGCCCAGAGCCACGCGTGGGTGGAGTTCTACTCGCCCTCCGCCGGCTGGGTGCCGTTCGATCCGACCCACAACCGCGAGATCGACGGCCACTACGTGGTGGTGGGCCACGGCCGGCACTACGACGATGTGCCGCCCAACAAGGGCATCTACCGCGGCAACGCGGCCGAGACCCTGCAGACCGGGGTGCGTACCCAGGAGTCCACCCCGAAGGACATCTCGGCGCTCCACGAGGAGATGGAGCAGATCGACGTGCCGGTGTACCAGGAGATCCCGGAGCGCCGCCGGGACCGGCTCAAGCTGGCCGCCGAGGAGATCGCGGCCCAGCAACAGCAGCAGGAGCAGTAGGCGGGCCGTTGACACCCGCGCCCGCGCGGTGCTAGAAGAGGTTGCCGCGCCGCGCCCGTCCCAATCGCACTACCCCGAGGTCACCGAGAGGAGAGTCGGCATGAGGCACCTGAAGTGGTCGGTAGTGATCGGTCTCGTCGCGCTGGCGGTCGGCGCGGTCGGCGCCCTCCAGGCGCAGCAGCCGAGCGGCGAGTACAAGATCGGGGTCCTGGAGCCGCTGACCGGCAATCTCGCGGCGGAGGGCAAGCGGCACCTCGAAGGCTACGAGATCGTCCGCGACCTCATCAACGAGCGCGGCGGGGTGATGGGCAAGAAGCTGGTGTTCGTGGTCGGCGACGCGGTCGATCCGACGGTGGCCGCCTCCGAGGCGACCCGGCTCGCCACCCGGGAAGGGGTCAAGATCATCACCGGCACCTTCTCCTCCACCCTCTGCGGGGCGGCCAGTGAGGCGGCCGCGCGCCAGAACGTCATCTACTGGGAGACGTCCTGCGTCGATCCGCGGCTCACCAAGCGCGGGCTCAAGAACGTGTTCCGGACCGAGATCGACGGCACCGGCTTCGGCTGGTACAACGTCGAGTTCATCGCCAAGCACCTCGCGCACCGTCTCGGCAAGAAGACGAGCGAGCTGCGCGTCGCGTATCTGTCCGAGGATTCCTCGTACGGCCAGAGCGTGACCGAGTCCGCGCGGCAGCGCGCCAAGGCCGAGTTCGGGATGCAGGAGGTGGCGCTGGAGTACTACACCTTCACCACCAACGACCTCACCCCGGTCATCCTCAAGCTCAAGAACGCGAACCCCGACGTGCTGCACCACATCGCGCGCAACCAGGACGCGATCCTCTTCTGGCGGCAGGCCCGCGAGCAGAACTTCGAGGTCAAGGCGGTCGTGCACGCGGGGGCCACCGGGTACGGCTCGCCCGACTTCGGCAAGGCCTTCGGCAACGACGGCAACGGCCCCTTCGCGCTGCTCGAGCCCGGCCCCGGCCTGATCATCGAGAAGATGCGGCCCGAGGGCCAGGCGATCGAGCGCGCGTTCCGGAGCGCGGTGAAGGCCCGGACCGGCTCGGACGTTCCCACCGGCGGGCACCAGCTCGCGGGGGGCGGCCTCTGGCTCCTCAAGCTCGTGCTCGACGCGGCCAAGAGCGACGACCCCGACAAGTTCCGCGCCGCGGTGATGGCGATGGACCTGCCGGTCGGCTCGGCGATCAACGGCTGGGGCGTGAAGTTCGACGAGACCGGCCAGAACTCCAACCCGCGCGTGCAGCACTACATGCTCCAGTGGCAGGGCGGGCAGCTCGTCACGGTGTGGCCGGAGGAGTTCACCACCAATCGCGCCAAGTGGATCCCGCTCGGCGCGTGGGACCAGCGCAAGTAGCGCCCGCCGCCGGTCCGCCGATGCTCGCTCGCGCGCCCCGGGGCGGTCCCCCGGGGCGTCGCGCTGTCGGCTGACCCGCCGATCATGCACGCGATTCCCCAGCTCCTCGCCTCCACCCTCCTGCTGGGCGGCATCTACGCCCTCATCGCGGTGGGCCTCACCCTCATCTTCGGCGTGATGCGGGTGGTCAACTTCGCGCACGGCGAGTTCCTCATGCTGGGCATGTACCTCGCGTTCTGGGCGTTCACCCTCCTCGGGCTCGACCCCTACGTCACCCTCGTGCTCGGCCTGCCCGTCATCTTCGCGGGCGGCTGGCTCAGCTACCGCCTGGTCATGCGGCCGGTGATCCACTCCTCGCACAGCGTCCAGGTCTTCACCACGGTGGGCCTGTCGATCGCGCTCCAGGCGCTCGCCCTCGTGCTGTGGAGCGCCGACGCCCAGTTCGTGCGCACCAGCTACTACGCGGTGGTGGTGCGGTTCGGCGGCGCGGCGATCAACCTCGCCCAGATCGCCGCGTTCGCGGTCGCGGTGCTCTTCACCGCCGCCCTCTTCGCGTTCATGCGCTGGTCGTACACCGGCAAGGTCATGCGGGCCACCGCGCAGGACCGCCACGCCGCCGCGCTCATGGGGATCGACACCGGCCGCGTCTTCGCGCTGACGTGGGCGGTCGGCATCACCTGCGTCGGGGTGGCCGGAGTGGTGCTGGCCCCGATCTACCCGGTGTACCCGTCGATCGGCCTGCAGTTCGTGCTGATCGCGTACGTCGCGGTCGTGCTGGGCGGTCTCGGCGACATGGTCGGCGCGCTGATCGCGAGCCTGGTCGTCGCCTTCGTCGAGGTGGTGGGGTCCTACGTGATCGGGACCGCCTGGAAGGAGGTCATGTACCTCCTCCTGTTCATCACGGTCCTGGTGGTCCGTCCCGCCGGCCTGTTTGGCCAGCGCGGCGCCGAGGTGATCGGCACGTGAGGGGCGCGTGGCCGGCTCTCGCCTTCTTCGCGGCCGCCGCCCTCGGGCCGGTCGTGATCCGCGACGCCTTCTTCCTCGACGGGCTGGTCCTGATCCTGCTGTGGGGCGCGACCGGGGCGGCCTGGAACGTGGCGGGTGGCTACGCCGGCCAGCTCTCGCTCGGCCACTCCGCCTTCTTCGGGCTCGGCGCCTACTCGGCCGCGCTCCTCGGCACCAAGTGGGGGATGTCGCCCTGGATCGGGCTGCTGGTCGGCGCCGCGCTCGCCACCGCGTTCGGCTTCATCCTCGGCTTTCTCAGCAACCGGCTCCGCGGCCCCTACTTCGGGCTGGCCACGATCGCCTTCTCGCAGGTGCTGCTCATCGTGGCGAGCCGCTGGCGCGGCTTCACCTCGGGATCGGAGGGCATCCCGGTGCCCTTCCGTGAGGGCTTCTGGACGCTCGGCATCGTGGACAAGCGGGTATGGGTCTACCTCGTCCTCGCCCTCGCGGTGCTGCTCTACCTGGTCGAGCTCTACCTCGAGCGCTCGCGCCGCGGCTACCAGCTCGCCGCCGTACGCGAGGACGAGGACGCGGCCCTCTCCCTCGGCGTGCCCGCCCGCCGGCTCAAGGTGGCGGCCATCGCGGTCAGCGCGGCCCTCACCGCCATGTGCGGCACGCTGTGGACGCAGTACGTCGGCTTCGTGGATCCCCTGTACGTCTTCTCGGTGGATCTCTCGGTCCGCTTCTGCCTGTTCGCGATCCTGGGCGGCATCGGCACGCCCCTCGGCCCGTTCCTCGGCGCGACCCTGATCACGATCCTCGAGACGTCCCTGCGCGCCCGCTTCGGCGGCATCGGCGCCGGGCTCGTGGGGATCTACCTGATCATCTACGGGGCCGTGCTCATCGGGACCATGCGCGTGGCCCCGCAGGGCCTGCTTCCCTGGGTCGGCGCGCTCCTGCGGCGGCGCCCGCAGCCGAGGCCGACCCCGTGAGCCTCCTGTCGGTCGCGGGCGTCACCAAGCGCTTCGGCGGGATCACCGCGAATCGCGACGTCTCCTTCGACGTGGCGCCCGGCGAGCTGGTCGGCATCATCGGCCCGAACGGGTCGGGCAAGTCCACGCTCTTCGAGATCATCAGCGGCTTCTATCGCCCCGACGCCGGGGAGGTGCGCCTGGACGGAGCCCCGCTCACCGGCCTCTCGCCGGATCGGGTCTGCTACCTGGGCGTCGCGCGCACGTTCCAGAAGCTGCGGCCGTTCGCCGGCCTCACCGTGGTGGACAACGTGATGGTCGGCGCGCTCACCCGCACCCACGACGTGCGCCACGCGCGCGCCCGGGCGCGCGAGCTGCTCGACCGCGTGGGGCTCGGCGAGAAGGCGGACGCGTACGCGCGTACGCTGTCGACCGGCCAGCGCAAGCGCCTCGAGCTGGCCCGCGCGCTCGCCACCGAGCCGCGGGTCCTCCTGCTCGACGAGGTGACCGGCGGGGTCGACCAGCGCAGCATCCCCGGCCTGGTGCAGCTCGTCCGCGACCTGCACCGCGGCGGGCTCACCCTCCTGGTCATCGAGCACAACATGCGGGTCATCACCGCGGTAGCGCAGCGCATCGTCGCCCTCTACCTCGGCGAGAAGATCGCCGACGGCGCCCCCGACGTGGTGACGCGCGACCCGCGGGTCGTCGACGCCTACCTCGGCCAGGCCTACACCCAGTGACCCTGACCGGCGCGGCCCCCATGCTGTCCGTCGACGGCCTCGACGTCGCCTACGGCGACTTCCAGGTGCTCTGGCAGGCCGCGATGCACGTGGGCGAGGGCGAGATCGTGGCGGTCCTCGGGCCGAACGGCGCGGGCAAGTCCACCCTGATGAACTCGATCTCCGGCCTGATCGCGCCCCGCGCGGGGCGCATCACCTTCCTGGGCAAGCGCATCGACGGCCTGCCCGCCCACCGGACCGCGGGGGAAGGGCTCGCGCACGTGCTGGAGCGGCGGCGCCTGTTCCCGTTCCTGACCGTGCTCGACAACCTGCTGCTCGGCGCCCACAACTCGGCCGCGCGTCCGCACCGCGCCGAGTCCCTGGCCCGGGTGGAGCGGCTGTTCCCCATCATCGGGGCGAGAGGCGCGCAGCTCGCGCACACCCTGTCCGGCGGCGAGCAGCAGATGGTCGCGATCGCGCGCGGCCTCATGGCGCGCCCGCGCCTGCTGATGATCGACGAGCCGTTCCTCGGCCTGGCGCCCCTCGTGGTCGAGCAGATCGGCGGCCTCGTCCGGCGCATCCGCGAGGAGGAAGGCATCGGCATCGTCTTCATCGAGCAGAACGTCGAGCTGGCCCTGCGCCTGGCCGACCGCGGCTACATCCTCGAGTCGGGCCGGACGATCCTGTCCGGCCCTTCGGTGGATCTTCTTCAATCGCCGGAGGTGAAGCGCATCTTCCTCGGCGACGTCGCCCTGTGACGGCCGCGGCGCACGCCGACGCGCGCCGCGACCGTCGATCA
>DATFGS010000150.1:0-1012 GCA_035249225.1 Candidatus Methylomirabilota bacterium
AGCGTAGCCTATCAGCAATACGAGTGCGCGTCAAGGTTACCGTGCCCAACGATTGGCGGCTCCAACGATTGGCGCGATCAACCATTGGCGCTCCCACTGATTGGCGCGGTCAACGGTCGGCGTGTTGTCTGCGCGGGCAGCGTTGCCTGCGCGGGCAGCGTTGCCTCGCCGGGCTACTGTTGTCGGCGCGGGCGACAGGAGCGGGGCGCGGCTCGCCCGCTGCGAGTACGAGCAGGCGTGAGCGTCAGGCGGCTCGCCGTCCTGCCGTACCTCGCCCCGATGGTCACGCGACCCATAGCGGTCTTGCTATCCTCCGTCGAGGTGCTGTATTCGCGGTGGCGCGTCTCGGGCGCGTACTGCCGGGGATCGGTACTCGGGCGTTCCGGCGGCGGCTGCGACCTTGGCGCCGAGACTAGGCTTCGGCAGTCGCCGCGGGCGCCGAGCCCGCCTACTCTGGCCGGCCAGGGCTTACCCGATCGACGCCCCGCTGCATGGCCCGGACTCAGCCTCACGCCTGCGGCCGTCGCCGCGTGGCCTCGAGCTGGCGAGGGTCAGAGCGTGGTCGCCGCTCCGTTGCCCCGTACCGGACGTGAAGCCGCACGACCTTGCGGCTGATTGGCCCGCGCTCACGTCACCGCACCCCGGCCCGCGACGTACTCGGGATCTCCGAAAGCCTGCTGGACGCCCTTCTCAGAAGCGATGGCTTCGGCTTCCTCGTGCGTGATCCGGGTTAGCGCCCACTTCGCCACCGGCTGCGGCCCGTCCGAGAACACGAGACAGATGTTCGAGCCGGGTTCGAGCACGCCGTCCGCGATGATCTCGCCGTCCGGCCCCCACATCTGCACCCACACATGCTGCCCCGAGCCGATCACGTCACCGCACCCCGCACGCCCCGGCCGTCGTCCACGGGTGCCAATCGACCCCGCCGCCAGAGATACGCAATGCCGCTCTCGCCGAGTAGATCCAGGAGTGCGTCAGTCGGAACGAGCTGTATTGCGGGTGCGCCTGGACG
>DATFGS010000151.1:0-6281 GCA_035249225.1 Candidatus Methylomirabilota bacterium
TAGAGGGCATAGCGGGTCTGCACCAGCGCCTCGGCGTCCGCCAGCCGGCCGGCCTCGACCGCCTCCATGATCTCCCGCTGGTGCCGGACCTCGACGATGGCGCCCCCGAGGATCGGGTCATAGTACCGGCCGAGCTCGAGCAGCAACCGCCGGACCCGGGCGGGGTCCCCCAGATTGGCCAGCAGGTCCCGGATCAGCACCAGGGCGTGATCCTCGCGCTTCCGGGCCTTGAAACCCTTGCCGCGGCCGCGCCCCTCCCCGTCCTCGACCGGGGGCCGACCGTCGCCTGGAGGCCCGTCCGGGGTCATGCCGGTTCCCCGGTCGGCCGGGCACTCGCTTCCGGCCCGTACCGGACGCGCACCAGCGCCAGGCCCTGGGCCGGCGCGGTGGGCCCGGCCCGCTTCCGATCCCGGCCGTCCACCACCTCGCCGATCCAGCCGGGCGGCCGCGCCCCTCGCCCCACCTCGACCAGGCTGCCCACGATGTTGCGCACCATGTGGTGCAGGAAGCTGTCCGCCGAGAGGCAGATCGCCAGGCGCTCGCGCCGGGCCACCACCCGCGCCGACGTGATCGTGCAGATCGGGGTGCGATCGCGGCCGGCCGACGCGCAGAAGGCGCTGAAGTCGAGCTTGCCGCGCAGCGCCGCGAGCCCGGCCGCCATCGCGTCCACGTCGAGCGGGAACGGCGCGTGCCAGGCGTAGCGCCGCAGGAACGGATCGGCCTGCGAACCGCGATCGATCAGGTAGGCGTAGCGCTTGCCGCGGGCCCAGCGGCGCGCGTCGAACCCGGCCGGCGCCTCGCGCGCGTCGAGCACGCGCACCGAGGGCGGCAGCAGGGCGTTGAGCGCGCGCTGGAGCGCCGGAGGGGCGATCGCGGAGGACGTGCTGAGGCTGGCGACCTGGCGGAGCGCGTGGACGCCCGCGTCCGTGCGGCTCGCCCCGGTGATCTTCACCGGGCCGCCCAGCACCCGGGCCGCGGCCTCCATCAGGAGGCCCTGCACCGTGGCGAGTCCCGGCTGCACTTGCCAGCCGTGCAGCTCCGTGCCCTCGTAGGCGAGCGTGAGCCGGACGATGCGTCCACCTTCTCGGCTGACGGTCGTCAGCGGATCAACAGCTCCGCGATCTGGATGCCGTTCAGCGCGGCGCCCTTCCGGAGCTGATCGCCCACCACCCAGAAGTTGAGCCCGTTCGGCAGGGTCAGGTCCTCGCGGACGCGCCCCACGTAGCAGTCGTCCTGCCCTTCCACGATCACCGGCATCGGGTAGCGGTTCTCGGCGGGATCGTCCCAGAGCTTGAGGCCGGGGAAGCCCGCGAACACCTCGCGCGCCCGCTCGCGCCCGATCTTCACCTCGGTCTCCGCGTTGACCGCGACCGAGTGGGCGGTGAACACCGGCACGCGCACGGTGGTGGGCGAGACCGGCAGCTCGGGCAGCTCGAGGATCTTGCGGACCTCGTTGACCAGCTTCAGCTCCTCGCCGGTGTAGCCGTCGGGGCCGAACTTGTCGATATGGGGAATCACGTTGAACGCGATCTGGTGCTGGAAGAACTTCGGCGCGATCGCCTCGCCCCGGGCCCACGCGAGCGTCTGGGTGCGCAGCTCGTCTACCCCGTTGACCCCGGCGCCGGAGACCGCCTGAAAGCTGGTCGCGACCACCCGGCGGAGCCGGCCCGCGTCGTGCAGCGGCTTGAGCGGCATCACGGTGACGATGGTGGTGCAGTTCGGGCATGCCACGATGCCCCGATGCCCGCGCACCGCGTGGGCGTTGATCTCCGGCACCACCAGCGGCACCTGCGGGTCCATGCGGAACGCGCTCGACTTGTCGACCACCACCGCGCCCGCCTTCACGGCCCGGGGGGCGTATTCCCGGGACTGAGCGGAGCCCGCGGAGAAGAGCGCGATGTCCACGCCCTTGAAGACCTCGGGACCGACCGCCTCGACCCGCACCGGCTCGCCCTTGAAGGTGACGGTCTTCCCGACCGAGCGCGCGGACGCGAAGGCCCGCAGCTCCCGCACCGGGAACTTGCGCTCCTCGAGGATCCTGAGCGTGGTCTGCCCCACCGCCCCCGTCACCCCCACCACCGCCACCACCACGCCTGAAGCCATGATTCAAAGTCTCCTATCTATCTTGTTATTTCAGTACGACTTCTCGACCTCGGACAGGATCAGGTCTCCCATCTCGGCGGTCCCCACCAGCTTGGTGCCGGCCGAGTGGATGTCCCGCGTCCGATGCCCGCGCTCGAGCACGCGGAGCACCGCCGCGTCCACCCGGTCCGCGTCGGCGCCCCGCTCGAGCGAGTAGCGCAGCAGCATGGACGCGGACAGGATCGCGGCGATCGGATTGGCCACGCCCTGGCCCGCGATGTCGGGCGCGGTCCCGTGGACCGGTTCGAAGAGCCCCATGCGACCGCCCTTGCCCCCGAGGCTTGCCGAGGGCAGCATCCCCATGGACCCAGCGAGGATGGCCGCCTCGTCCGAGAGGATGTCGCCGAAGGTGTTCTCGGTCACGATCGTGTCGAAGTGGGTGGGCTTGTGGACCAGCGCCATCGCGCAGTTGTCGACCAGCACATGCTCGAGCTGCACCTGGGGATAGTCCTTCCCGACGCGCGTCACCACCTCCCGCCAGAGCTGCGAGACCACCAGCACGTTGGCCTTGTCCACCGAGGCCAGGCGCTTCTTGCGCTTCATCGCCACGTCGAACGCGGCGCGGGCCACGCGCTCGATCTCGCGCGACGTGTAGGCCATCGTGTTGACCGCGCGCGCCCCCCCGTCCGCGAACTCCTCGCGCCCCCGGGGCTCGCCGAAGTAGAGCCCGCCGGTCAGCTCGCGGATCACCATGATGTCGGTACCCTCGACCACCGACCGCTTGAGCGGCGAGGCGTCCACCAGCATCGGGAAGCAGGTCGCCGGGCGCAGGTTGGCGAAGAGATCGAGCTCCTTGCGGATGCCGAGCAGCCCGCGCTCCGGCCGCTGCTCCTGCGGCAGCGTGTCCCACCTGGGGCCGCCCACCGCTCCGAACAGGATGGCGTGGGCCTGCTGGCAGAGCGCGAGGGTCGCGGGGGGCAGCGGCGTGCCCGCCGCGTCGATGGCGGAGCCGCCCACGAGCCCGCTCTCGAACTCGAACCCGATGCCCGCGGCCCGGCCGACGAACGCGAGGACGCGCTGCGCCTGCGGCGTCACCTCCTGCCCGATGCCGTCGCCGGGCAGCACTGCGATCTTGTAGGTCGCCATGTCAGATCCTCCGGTCTCGCTCGGTCGGGTCCCGGGTCTCCCGGTCCGCGGGCAGCGCGGGAGGTGACCCGGCGTGAGCCGCCGTGGGGACCGCGTCGCGACGCCGGGCCCAGAGCGGGCGCGTCGGGCCGCTCAGGGCGTAGGCGAAGAAGAGCAGGAACAGGAACCACTGGGGATGGGTGGCGACGATCAGCACGCCCAGCACGACCAGCACCAGCACCCCGGCGGGCCGGCGACGGGCGAAGTCGATCTCCTTGAAGCTGTAGTAGCGGAAGGTGGTAACCATCAGGATCGCCACCAGATAGGTCCCGGCCGCGAGCAGGGCGCCCAGCCAGCGCGGGATGTCGTCGGTGTCGAGCAGCAGCACCACCGAGGCCACCACGCCGGCCGCGGCGGGAATCGGAAGCCCGACGAAGTAGCGCTTGTCGGTCACCCCCGCATAGACGTTGAAGCGGGCGAGGCGGAGCGCGCCGCAGATCACGAAGAGGAAGGCCCCGAGCCAGGCCGCGCGACCGAGCGGGGCGAGGGCCATCGAGTAGAGCACGAAGGCGGGCGCGACCCCGAAGGAGACCACGTCGGCGAGCGAGTCCAGCTCCACGCCGAACTGGCTGGTGGTCTTGGTCATCCGGGCCACCTTGCCGTCCAGCATGTCCATCACCATGCCGACGAAGATGGAGATCGCGGCCTCGGTGTAGCGCTGCTGAGAGGCCAGCACCAGGGCCAGGAACCCGCAGAACAGGTTGCCGGTCGTCAGCAGGCTCGGCAGCAGGAAGATCCCCCGGCGGGGCTGCTGGCGCAGCTCCTGCCACTTCCTCCGCCGCCGCGCGCGGCCCGCGTCGCTTCCGTGTCTCCGCCTCATCGCAGCACCCCCATCACCGATTCCCCGCCTCTCACTCGATCCCCCACCCGCACCCGCAGATCCGTTCCCCGCGGCAGCACCAGGTCCGTCCGTGATCCGAAGCGGATCAGCCCGTACCGCTCCCCGACCCGCAGCGTGTCGCCCGGCCGGGCCCGGCACACGATGCGCCGGGCCAGGACCCCCGAGATCTGGGTCACCGTCACGCGGGCTCGTTCACCGTCCAGGCTCATCGCGCACCGCTCGTTCTGCTCCGACGCCTCCGGCCGGTAGGCCGCGAGGAAGCGGCCCGCCACGTACTCCACGTTCTTCACCAGGCCGCCGATCGGCGCGCGGTTGACGTGCACGTCCAGCGGCGACAGGAAGATCGACACGCGGACCGCCGGGCCGACCCACGGGTCGACCGCCTCGGTGATCACCATCACGCGCCCGTCGGCGGGGGCCAGCACCGCCCCGGGCTGCCCGGGCGCGGTCCGCTCGGGGTCCCGGAAGAAGGCCAGGAAGGCCAGTGCGACCACCGCGAACACCGCCGCGGCCGCCACCCACCCCATCAGGACCATGATGAGGGCGGCGGCCGCGGGCGGCAAGATGAACGGCCAGCCCTCCGCGGCTACCGGAACGCGCACGCGGCCCTCCGCGGCGGCGCTGCGGGCTCGATCACTCCCGCGGCGGCTTGATCCACGCCATCATCTTGCGCAGCCGGCCGCCGACCTCCTCGATCCCGTGCTCGGCGTCCCGCTTGCGCATGGCGAGGAATCCCGCGCGGTGGGCCTGGTTCTCCAGCACCCACTCGCGCGCGAACTGGCCGGACTGGATCTCGGAGAGGATCTTCTTCATCTCGAGCTTGGTCCGGTCGTCGATGATCCGGGGCCCGCGCGTGTAGTCGCCGTACTCCGCGGTGTCGGACACCGAGTACCGCATGTAGGCGAGACCGCCCTGGTAGAAGAGATCCACGATCAGCTTCATCTCGTGCATGCACTCGAAGTAGGCGACCTCGGGCTGGTAGCCCGCCTCCACCAGGGTCTCGTAGGCGGCCTTGATCAGGTGCGACACGCCGCCGCAGAGGGTCGTCTGCTCCCCGAAGAGGTCGGTCTCGGTCTCTTCCTTGAAGGTGGTCTCGATCACCCCGGCGCGGGTGCACCCGACGCCCTTGCCGTAGGCGAGGGCCAGATCGCGGGCCTTGCCCGAGACGTCCTGGTAGACCGCGACGAGGCCCGGCACGCCCGGCCCCTGGGTGAAGAGGTCGCGCATCACGTGGCCGGGGGCCTTGGGCGCGATCATCGAGACGTCCACGTCCGCGGGCGGCACCACCTGGTTGAAGTGGATGTTGAAGCCGTGGGCGAACATCAGCATCTTTCCCTTGGTCATCACGCCCTTGATGGACTCCTCGAACACCTGCCGCTGAGTCTGGTCGGGCAGCAGGATCATCACGATGTCGCCCGCGGCGGCCGCGTCGTTCACGGTGGTGACCTTGAGCCCGTCCTTCTCGGCCCGGGCCCAGCTCTTCGAGCCCTTGTAGAGGCCGACCACCACGTTCTGGCCGGAGTCCTTCAGGTTCAAGGCGTGGGCGTGCCCCTGGCTGCCGTAGCCGATGATGGCGACGGTCTTGCCGCGCAGCAGGCCCAGGTCAGCGTCCTGGTCGTAGAAGATCTTGGCCGGCATGGTTCCTCGTGCCTTTCTTTCGGTTTCCTTCGTTGGAAATCAGTCCGCGAACCCGACCACCTTCGGGTCGTCGTTCGGGGGACGCGGGGTCTCGCGGGGCTTGCCGAGCCGCTCCTCCACCTTGCGCAGCCGGGTCTTGGGGCCTCGCGCGATGGCCACCTTGCCGGTCCGGACGATCTCCTGGATGCCGAAGGGCCGCAGGAGATCGATGATGCCTTCGATCTTGGACTCCTCGCCGGTGACCTCGAGCGTGTACGCGGTGGGCGTCACGTCGACCACCTTGGCCCGAAAGATGTCGCCGAGGCGGAGGATCTCGGCGCGATTCGCCGGCTCCGCGTTGACCTTCAGCAGGAGCATCTCGCGCTCCACGTGGTTCTCCTCGCTGAGGTCGGTGACCTTGATGACGTCGATCAGCTTGTGCAGCTGCTTGATGACCTGCTCGATCACGAAGGCGTCCCCGCGCACCACCAGGGTCATGCGCGAGACCGACGGGTCGAGGGTCTCCCCGACCGAGAGGCTCTCGATGTTGTATCCC
>DATFGS010000152.1:0-1747 GCA_035249225.1 Candidatus Methylomirabilota bacterium
CCACGGCCGCATCACGGTGCGGCACCGGGGCGGCGGGGCCAAGCGCATGCTCCGCGACGTGGACTTCCGCCGCGAGAAGCACGGCATCCCGGCCAAGGTGGCGGGGATCGAGTACGATCCGGGCCGCTCCGCGCGCATCGCGCTGCTCCACTACCGGGACGGGGAGAAGCGCTACATCATCGCACCGCTCGGGCTGAAGCCCGGCGACATCCTGATGTCGGGCCCGCAGGCCGACATCCTGCCCGGCAACGCGCTGCCGATCCGGAACATCCCGCTCGGCACGCTCGTGCACAACGTGGAGCTGCAGCCGGGGAAGGGCGGCCAGCTGTGCCGCAGCGCGGGCACCCTCGCCCAGCTCCTCGCCAAGGAAGGCGACCACGCCAATATCAAGCTGCCCTCCGGCGAGGTGCGGCAGGTGAAGCTCGACTGCATGGCCACCATCGGCCAGGTGGGCAACCTCGACCACGAGAACGTGTCCATCGGCAAGGCGGGGCGGGTGCGGTGGAAGGGCTTCCGCCCGACGGTGCGCGGTACCGTGATGAACCCGGTGGACCATCCGATGGGCGGCGGCGAGGGCAAGGGCAAGGGCAACCATCCCATGACGCCCTGGGGCAAGCCGACCAAGGGCTACAAGACGCGGCGCGGGGCGCGCCCGTCGGATCGCTACATCGTGACCCGGCGGACGAAATAGGGAGCGGGACAGACCATGGGACGGTCACTCAAGAAGGGCCCGTACATCGAGGAGCGGCTCGAGAAGCGCGTCGAGGAGCTGAACCGCACGCGCCAGAAGAAGGTGCTGAAGACCTGGTCGCGGCGGTCCACCATCATCCCCGAGTTCGTGGGGCACACGCTCGCGGTGCACAACGGCAAGAAGTTCATCCCGGTGTACATCACCGAGAACATGGTGGGGCATCGCCTCGGCGAGTTCGCGCTGACCCGCACCTTCAAGGCGCACGGGCAGGCCGAGAAGGCCTCCGCGTCCCCGACCGGGAAGTCCTGAGCATGCGCACGAAAGCGACCGCGCGCTACATCCGGGTGCCCGCCTCCAAGGCCCGCCTCGTCCTGGATCACATCCGGGGCAAGTCGGTGGGGGAGGCGCTCGCGACGCTCCAGTACACCCCGAAGGCGGCCGGCCGCCTCATCGAGAAGGTGCTGCGCTCCGCCATCGCCAACGCGGAGCATAACCACCAGGTGCGGAATCTCGACGATCTCAAGGTCGTCAAGGCGGTGGCCGACGGCGGCCCGTCCATGAAGCGGGTGTCCCCGCGGGCGATGGGGCGCGCCTACTTCATCAAGCACCGCACGAGCCATCTCACCATCGAGCTGAGCGACGAGACGGTCGCCGGGCGCGCGGCGGCGCGGGGAGACAAGAGGTAGTCATGGGTCAGAAGACACATCCGATCGGGTTCCGGCTGGGGGTCACGCGCACGTGGAGCTCGCGCTGGTTCGCGACCAAGGGCTACGCGGGGCTGCTGCACGAGGACCACAAGATCCGCCGCTACATCAAGTCGGCGCTCTACCACGCGGGGATCTCGCGGATCGACATCGAGCGGTCGGCCAATCGCGCCCGCATCACCATCTTCACCGCCCGGCCCGGCATCATCATCGGCCGCAAGGGGGCCGAGGTGGAGAAGCTGAAGAACGAGATCCAGATGCGGACCGCCAAGGAGGTCTACCTCAACATCGAAGAGGTGGTGCATCCGGAGCTCGACGCGCAGCTGGTGGCCGAGAACGTGGCCCTGCAGCT